>NZ_JACBWZ010000303.1 GCF_013870595.1 Streptomyces sp. WELS2
CGGACCGTCGCTGCTGCTCCCCCGGCCGCGGCGGCCCCAGCCTCGGCCGCCGCCCACCTGCTGGAGGGCGGGGCGGACGTCGACGAGGTAGACGATGCTGGCGACCGCGCCGGCGATCGGCAGGATGGACAGGATCGAGAACAGATAGCTGACCACGAGCGCGATGCCGAGGATGATCAGCCAGAAGACCTTGTTCTGCTTGTCGGCGGCCCGGAAGGCGTCCTCCCGGCGGAACGCGGCGTCGAACAGCCCGATCGCGGCCAGGGCCATGAGGATGATCTTCAAGATGCCCATGAACCCCGCGAAGCCCAGCATCAGCATGTCGCCCACCATCCGTCGATTCGCGAACCCCTGCTCGCCGCCACCGTACCCATAGAACGGGCCGGACACCCCAAAGGTGCCCGGCCCGTGCCCGTGCGGCCGGTCACTCTCCCTTGGCCGACGGCGTGGTCTTCTTCGTGGTGGTGGCCTTGCGGGCGGCCGGCGCCTTCTTCGCCGCGGGCTTCTGCTCCGCGGCGGGCCCGGCCTCCGCACCGGCCGGCTTCGGCTCGTCGTCGTGGACCTCGACCGGCTCGGGCTTGCCCTCGACGGCGATCGCCAGCTCCTCGATCTCCTCGGCGGCCTCGCCGCGCCAGGTCTTCACGGCCTGTTCGCCGTGCTCGGCGACCTTCTCGTAGGTCTCGCGGGCCTTGACGGCGTACTCGGCGGCGACGCCGACCCCGCGCAGGGCGAGGTCCTGGGCGGTCTCGCCCAGCTTCTTCACGTCGAGGGTGCCGAAGAGCTCGCCGACCTTGGCCTGCAGGGTCGCCTGTGCCTCCTTGGCGCGGGCGGCGGCCTTCTCCTGCACGGCCTTGGGGTCGGTGTTGCGTACGGCGTCGATGCGGGCCGGGGCCTCGGCGCGCAGCTGCTCGACCAGGGCCGGCACCTTCTTGGCCTGCTGAAGCGCCAGATCGGCGGTGCCGGCGGCGAAGTAGAGCGGGGTCGGGTCGCTGAGGGTCTTGCGCAGGTCGTCGGTGATGGCCATGGTGGGGATCCTCCCGGATCGAATTCGCGTTCGGCTGGGTTGACGAGGTCCGCGGCGGGCGTCCGAGCCCTGGTCCGGCGTTATCCGGCCGTCCGCCGCGGGCCTGCGTCGGTGTCGCTTCCGGCGGCATCGCCTCCGCCGGCCGTACTGCTGCCGCCACCGGTTCCCTGGTCCGTGGCGCCCACCCCGTCCCGCGCCGGCCCGGCCGCCTCGCCGGTCCCGAATCCGTTCTCCTTGCGGAAGGACTCGTAGATCTGGAGCAGCACCTGCTTCTGCCGCTCGTTGAGCGAGGGGTCGGCGAGGATGACGGCGCGCGTCTCGACCTCGTCCCGGTCCCGCTCGGCGTCGAGGATGCCGGCGCGGACGTACAGCGTCTCGGCGGAGATGCGCAGGGCCTTGGCGACCTGCTGGAGCACCTCCGCGCTGGGCTTGCGCAGTCCGCGCTCGATCTGGCTCAGGTACGGGTTGGACACCCCGGCGGCGTCGGCGAGCTGCCGCAGCGACAGCTGGGCGTTCCGCCGCTGCTCGCGCAGGTACTCACCGAGATTGCCGACGTTCAGCGATGCCATGTCTCCACCTTGCCCACCCTCGCTAACTTTTGCAAGCACCTGCTTGCAAAAGTGTGTCGCGAGCGGTGACCGGTGGGCCGGGTGTGGTCACCGAGGCCGGTAGGAGGTGGCCAGCACGGAGACGGTCACCTGACCGGGCAGGGAGCCGTGGCCGTTCAGGTCCGCGTGGGTCAGATGGCGTGCGCTGGGTGTCATTCCCACCAGGTCTATGGCTTCCTGCCTGGTCAGTGGCGTGGTGTATGCGACGTGCCGGGTGTCGGCGGCCTGGAAGTAGGGGTCCAGCGCCTGGTGCAGGCGCTGTTCCTTGTCCGGGTCGATCGTGACCATCGCGGGGATCCGGCCCCGTAGCTCGGCCAGGTGCCGCTCGACGGGGCGCACCACGATCAGCCGGCCGGTCGGGCGGAGCACTCGGTGGAACTCGGACGGGTTGCGCGGGGCGAACACGTCCAGCACGACGTCGAACCCCTGGTCGACCAAGGGGAAGGGGCGGAAGACGTCCCAGCTCGCCGCGGCAGCGCGCGGATGGGCCCGGGCCGCCGAGCGCAGGGCGCGTGCCGACGTGTCCAGCCCCAGGCCGCGGGCGCCGGGCAGTCGACCGAGTACGCCGGCCAGGCAGTGGCCGGTGCCGCATCCGACGTCCACGACCCTGCCTTGACCGGGCAGGGCGTCGGCTGTCATACGAGTGATGGTCCGGTGGATCGGGGCGTACCTGCCGGTGGACAGGAACCGGTTTCGCGCCTGGACCATGGCCGCGTCGTCGCCACTGGTGGCGCGGATGCCCGTCAGGAGGCCGACGTAGCCCTGACGCGCGATGTCGAAGGTGTGGCCCGCCGGACAGCGCAGTGAGCCATGGCCGGGGCGGAGACGGGCGCGGCACACCGGGCAGCGCAGCACGTCGAGGAACGGTTCGAGGGCAGGGGGGAGCAACGCGGGCACGAGGCACTCCTGGCAACGGTGAAGGGAAAGGACCGTGCCTGTACGCGCTCTCGTAAGCCGCGGGTCCCGAGAACAACGAGCCCGGCATCGCGCCGCCTCGGCAGGGCGGCGCGAGGAACGTGGATCACGTAACAGGCACACCAAGGAGGGCGACGCCCCACGGCATCGCCCTCAACGCCTCGTGATCACAGAGCCTGGGTGTGCTGGGTCCACATGCCTATACCTTACGAGCTCACCGAACGCTCCCTTGCCCCACCCGCCCCGGGACGGAAGGACCCCTGCGATGGACATCTCGGACGACGGTCCGGAGCTAAATTCCGGGTGGCTGGACGCCGCCAACAACCTGTGCGGGATCCTGCGGGGGCGCGGCACCTCGGCCGTGGCAGAGCTGTTCGTCGGAGCGGGCTGGAGTTCGCGGTCGTCGTCCTGGGAGGGGTACGAGGTCGAGACGCGCTGGTGCCGGGTCGAGCTTGATCCGCTCGACCGGGCGGAGACCCTGCTGAACGGTGTCGTCGACCCCGGCGGGCTCGACGGCCTCGCCTCGCTGCTCTCCCGGTCCGGGGTGGGCTTCGTCCTGGAGCTGTACGACGAGAGCGGTGACCTGCTCCGGGAGATCACCGGCTGAGCCCGCCCGGTGCACGAGGGGCGGCTCACCGGCTGCCCGTCGGTGGGGGCCTTCACGCGGTGCGCTGGTGTCGGACGTGGCCTGGCGGCCCGACTCCCAACTTATGGATAAGTGCAGGTGGGACGGCCATTCACCTGCGGGTATCGGCCGCCTGCCAAAATCTGCGCCGCCGGCCCGCGACCGGTCAGGAATCGAGAAGCGGCACGGGGGCGGGCGCCGTTACCGTGGCCGGCATGGACGACGTCATCACACGGCACGCCGCCGACGGCCACGAGCTCATCAAGGTCCACGGCGCACGGGAGAACAACCTCAGGAACGTCACCGTGGAAATACCCAAGCGCCGGCTGACGGTGTTCACGGGCGTCTCCGGTTCGGGCAAGAGCTCCCTGGTGTTCGACACCATCGCCGCGGAGTCGCGGCGGCTGATCAACGAGACGTACAGCGCGTTCGTCCAGGGGTTCATGCCCACCCTGGCGCGGCCCGACGTGGACGTGCTCGACGGGCTGACCACCGCGATCATCGTGGACCAGCAGCGCCTGGGCGCCGACCCGCGCTCCACGGTCGGCACCGCCACCGACGCCAACGCGATGCTGCGCATCCTCTTCAGCCGGCTCGGCACCCCGCACATCGGCTCGCCCAAGGCGTTCTCCTTCAACGTCGCCTCCATCAGCGGGGCCGGCGCGGTCACCGTGGAGCGCGGCGGGAAGCAGGTCAAGGAGCGCCGCGAGTTCAGCATCACGGGCGGCATGTGCCCGCGCTGCGAGGGCCGCGGCACGGTCACCGACATCGACCTGACCCAGCTCTACGACGCGGACAAGTCCCTCAACGAGGGCGCGCTCACCATCCCCGGCTACAAGCCCGGCGGCTGGAATCACCGCCTCTACACCGAGTCCGGCCTCTACGACCCGGACCAGCCGATCCGCGCTTTCGGCAAACGGCAGCTGGACGACTTCCTGTACCGCGAGCCGACCCGCATGAAGATCGCGGGCATCAACATGACGTACGAGGGGCTCGTCCCGCGCATCCAGAAGTCCATGCTCGCCAAGGACCGGGAGGCGATGCAGCCGCACATCCGGGAGTTCGTGGACCGCGCGGTCACCTTCACCACCTGTCCCGACTGTGCCGGCACCCGGCTCGGTGCGGCGGCCCGCTCCTCGAAGATCAAGGGGATCAGCATCGCCGACGCCTGCGCGATGCAGATCAGCGACCTGGCCGAGTGGGTGCGGGAGCTGGACGAGCCGTCCGTGGCACCGCTGCTCGCCTCGCTGCGCGACACCCTCGACTCGTTCGTGGAGATCGGCCTCGGCTACCTCTCCCTGGACCGGCCCGCGGGCACCCTCTCGGGCGGCGAGGCGCAGCGCACGAAGATGATCCGCCACCTGGGCTCCTCGCTGACGGACGTCACATACGTCTTCGACGAGCCGACCGCCGGTCTGCACCCGCACGACATCCGGCGGATGAACGACCTGCTGCTGCGGCTGCGGGACAAGGGCAACACGGTGCTCGTCGTGGAGCACAAGCCGGAGGTCATCGCGATCGCCGACCACGTGGTGGACCTCGGCCCGGGCGCGGGTACGGCCGGCGGCACCGTCTGCTTCGAGGGGACCGTCGCCGGGCTGCGCGCGGCCCGCACGCTCACCGGCCGCCACCTGGACGACCGGGCCAAGCTGAAGGACACGGTGCGGGGGCCGTCGGGCGCGCTGGAGATCCGCGGGGCCACCACGCACAACCTGAAGGGCGTCGACGTCGACATCCCGCTCGGGGTGCTGACCGTGGTGACCGGGGTGGCCGGTTCCGGCAAGAGTTCGCTGGTGCACGGGTCGGTGCCGGCCGGCGCGGGTGTGGTCTTCGTCGACCAGGCCCCGATCCGCGGCTCGCGGCGCAGCAACCCGGCGACGTACACCGGGCTGCTGGAGCCGGTCCGCAAGGCGTTCGCCAAGGCCAACGGGGTGAAGCCGGCGCTGTTCAGCGCGAACTCGGAGGGCGCCTGCCCGGCCTGCAACGGCGCCGGGGTCGTCTACACCGACCTGGCGATCATGGCCGGGGTGGCGACGACCTGCGAGGAGTGCGAGGGCCGGCGGTTCGACGCCTCGGTGCTGGAGTACCGGCTCGGCGGCCGGGACATCAGCGAGGTGCTGGCGATGACGGTGGAGCAGGCCGAGGAGTTCTTCGGCAGCGGTGAGGGCCGTACCCCGGCCGCGCACCGCGTGCTGCGGAACCTGGCCGACGTGGGCCTCGGCTACCTCACCCTCGGCCAGCCGCTCACCACGCTGTCCGGCGGCGAGCGGCAGCGGCTGAAGCTGGCCACGCACATGTCCGACAAGGGCGGGATCCACGTCCTGGACGAGCCGACCACCGGGCTGCACCCGGCCGATGTGGAGCAGTTGCTGGGCCTGCTGGACCGGCTGGTCGACGGGGGCAAGTCGGTGATCGTCATCGAGCACCACCAGGCGGTCATGGCGCACGCCGACTGGATCATCGACCTGGGCCCGGGCGCCGGTCACGACGGCGGCCGGATCGTCTTCGAGGGCACCCCGGCGGAGCTGGTCGCGGCCCGCTCCACGATCACCGGCGAGCACCTGGCGGAGTACGTCGGCCGCTGAGCCCGCCCGGGTCTCGGAACGGCAGACGCCGGCCGCCGGGCCCGCCCGGCTCTCGGAACGGCAGCGGCGCGCTCGGCGTGCAGGGCTTCCGTGAGGGCGGGGTCGGTCGACGTCATGCCGCCAGCGTACGACAAAACGTTACCGAGTTACATTATTTACCGAGTCTCAGTCGAGGCTCGCAGCTCCGGCAGCGCCCCGGCCAGCCGCGCGAACGCCCGCTCGGCCGCCCGTACGGCGTCCGGCGCCACCCGCTCGAGCGGCTCGCCCGCCGCGATCCGCCGCCAGTTCTCCAGGGCCAGGACCCGCTGCACGGCGATGATCTGCCCGGCCGCCAGCCGCGCGTCCAGATCGCCGCCGAGCGCCTCGGCGAGCGCCGCCTCCGACCGCTCCTGATGGGCGTAGGCCCGCGCCACCAGCGAGGGGGTGCCGTAGAGCAGCCGGTGGAAGGCGAGCACCCCGGGGTGGTCGTTCAGGCCGGTCACCGGGTCGCGCCGGTCCAGTCCGGCCAGGAAGTGCCGGCCCAGCGCGGCCACCGGGTCGGCGGCCCCGGCCACCACCCGGGCGGCCTCCGTCTCGTGGTCCGCGATCCGGTGCAGGACCAGGTCCTCCTTGGCCGGGAAGTACCGGAAGAGGGTCGGCTTGGAGATCCCGGCCGCGGCGGCGACCTCCGCCACCGACACCGCGTCGAAGCCCCGCTCCAGGAACAGCCGTACGGCGATGTCCGACACGTCCTGGTACATCCGCTGCTTCTTGCGCTCGCGCAGGCCCATCTCACCCATGGTGGGGAGCCTACGCAGACCGGCCCGGGCCGCGCTCAGATCAGCAGGTCGTCCACCTGCGCCTCGCCCTCCCGGTACCGGCGGGCGATCTCCCCGCCGCAGTCGTCGGCGGTGCGCTGGAGGCGCTGGCGGCAGCGGGACACCTCCTGCTCGTAGCGGACCAGGCGGCCCATGGCGGCGGTCAGCTCCGGGTCGGTGCGCGCCGTCAGGTCCGACAGCTCCACCTCGGCGAGCATCTCCGCGGCCAGCCGCCCGTACTCCTCGTTGTGCGGGGTGCCGAGCGTGACATGGCGGGCCGAGGACCGCTGCCGGGCCGGGGCGTCCTTCAGGATCTCCGCGAGCCGGTCGACCACCGAGCCGTCGGCCGGCG
>NZ_JACBWZ010000304.1 GCF_013870595.1 Streptomyces sp. WELS2
CCCGGCGCAGACTCGGCGGCGGCTTCCGGGTGCGCGCCCGCATCCCCCTGGACCGGCCGTGACCCCGGACGCGCCCGAGCGGGCGCCCCGCGTCCTGATCACCGACGACCAGACACTGATCCGGACCGGCTTCCGGCTGATCCTCACCGCCCGGGGCATCGAGGTGGCGGGCGAGGCCGCCGACGGGGCCGAGGCGGTCGCCGCGGTCCGTGAACTCCGCCCGGACGTCGTCCTCATGGACATCCGCATGCCGGTCATGGACGGACTGGAGGCCACCCGGCGCATCCTGGCCGAGGCACCCGGCTGCCGGGTGCTCATGCTGACCACGTTCGACCTGGACCGGTACGTGTACACGGCCCTGTCCCTCGGGGCCAGCGGCTTCCTGCTCAAGGACGTCACCCCGGAGCACCTGGCGGCGGCCGTACGGCTCGTCGGCACCGGCGACGCCCTGCTGGCCCCGCAGATCACCCGGCGCCTGGTGGAGCGGTACGCGGCCGACGCCGACCGCACGGCCACCGCGGTCCCCGCCGGCCTGGCCGCGCTCACCCCGCGCGAGCGGGAGGTGCTCACCCTGATGGGCCGGGGCCTGTCCAACACGGAACTGGCCACCGAACTGACCCTCAGCGAGGCCACGGTCAAGTCCCACGTGGCCCGCATCTTCGCCAAACTCGGCCTGCGCGACCGCGCCCAGGCGGTCGTCGTCGCGTACGAGACGGGCCTGGTGAGACCGGGCCCACGGTGACGAAGGGGCGCGGAGACGCCACCGGCCACGGCGAAGCGGCAGCCACCCGGCGACCGGACCCGGCACTTCCCGGGCCGGCGCCGGCCCACCGCCTACGCGGACTCGCGCCGCACCAGCTCCGTGGGCAGGATCACCGCCGCCGGCTCCTCGCCGCCCAGCTGGGCGAGCAGCACCCGCACCATCTCGCTGCTGATCCGGTCCCACGGCTGCCGGATCGTGGTGAGCGCCGGAGTGGCGGCGGTCGCCGCCGGGGAGTCGTCGAAACCGCCTACGGCGATGTCCTCCGGCACCCGCTTCCCGGCCCGGTGCAGGGCCGCCAGCACGCCCTGCGCCATCAGATCGGAGGCGACGAACACGGCGTCCATGTCCGGCGCCCGGTCCAGCAGCCGCTCCGCGCCCGCCTCACCGCTCGCTCGGCTGTAGTCGCCGGAGACGACGAGCCGCTCGTCGGCCGGAAGGCCCGCCTCGGCGAGCACCTCCCGGTACCCGGCGAGCCGCTCCACACCGCCCGGGGTGTCCAGCGGACCGGTGACCACGCCGATCCGGCGCCGCCCCAGCGACAGCAGGTGCCGCACCATGTCCCGGGCGCCGTCCCGGTCGTCGGCGGCGACGTAACCCACCTTCGAACCGAGGCCGATCGGCTTGCCGCAGGCGACCAGCGGGACCCCCGCCGCGCGCAGTTCCTCGGCGACCGGGTCACCGGAGCGGCTGGACACCAGCAGCACCCCGTCGACGTGCCCGGCGGTGATGTACCGCGTGATCCGGCGCCGTTCGTCCCGCGTGCCCGCCAGCATCAGCAGCAACGGGATGTCGTGCGCGGCCAGCGCCTGGGTGCAACCGCGCAGCAGGACATTGAAGTTCGGGTCCTCGAAGAACCGCTCCTGCGGCTCGGTCAGCAGGAAGCCGACCGAGTCCGAACGCCCCGTGATCAGCGAACGGGCGTGCCGGTTCACGACGTACCCGGTCTTGCGGATGGCGGCGTTGACCGCCTCCTGGGCGGCGGGGCTCACGTAGTGCCCGCCGTTGAGCACCCGCGAGACGGTGCCGCGCGAGACGCCCGCCTCGCGCGCCACATCGTGGATCGTCGGTGCCCTGCGCCGGCCCCCCGTGTTGCTCATGGTCATGACTTTACGGCCCCGGACAGCAGATCCAGGCTCCAGAACCGCTGGATGACCAGGAACAGCGCGATCAGCGGGAGCACCGCGAGGAACGCGCCGGTGATCACCAGGGTGTACAGCGCGGGCGTGTTCGCCCCCTGCTCCAGCAGCGTGTAAAGCCCCAGCGTCAGCGGGAACTTCTCGTCGTCGCTGAGCATGATGTACGGCAGCAGGAAGTTGTTCCAGACCGCGACGAACTGGAACAGGAACACCGTCACCATGCCGGGGATCATCATCGGCAGCGCGATCCGGGTGAAGATCCGCCACTCGCTCGCCCCGTCCATCCGCCCGGCCTCCACCACGTCGGCCGGCACGGCGGCGGACGCGTAGATCCGGGCCAGGTAGACCCCGTACGGCGAGAGGATCTGCGGCAGCAGCACGGACAGGTAGGAGTCCGTGAGGTCGGCCTTCGCCAGCAGCAGGTACTGCGGGATCGCGAGGATCACCGGCGGCATCAGCACGCCCGCGAGCAGCACGTTGAACATCGTCTCGCGGCCCCGGAAGCGGTACGTGGCGAGGGCGTAGCCGCTGAACGCCGACACGGCGGTGGACAGCAGGGCGCCCAGACCGGCGTACAGCGCGGAGTTGCCCATCCACCTCCAGTAGACCCCGCCCCGGTAGGCGTCGAGATCCCTGATGTTGTCGGCGAAGCCGGTGCCGGGCAGGAAGGTGAACGTGGAGAACAGCTCGTGCCCGGACTTGGTGGACGCGATCACCACCCAGGCGACCGGCAGCAGGGTGTAGACCGCGCCGAGCAGCAGGGTGACCGTCGGCACCAGCGCGATCCGGCGCCGCAGCGGAGGCCGCCGCGCCGTACCGGGAGTGGAGCCGGCGGCCGGGGCCGCCTCGTGGACGGCGAGGACACTCATCGCGCTGCCTCCTGCTTGTCGCGGCGGTTCGATGCCCGCAGGAACCCGAACGACAGCAGCAGCGTGACCACGGCGATCAGGGTCGCCTCGGCCGCCGCCGAGTACATGTCGTTGCGGCCGAAGGCGTCCTGGTACACCTTCATCAGCGGACTCCAGGTCGTGTTGACCGAGTTGGTGAGCGGCTTCAGGGTGGTCGGCTCGTTGAACACCTGGAGCGTCGCGATGATCGAGAAGAAGAAGGTCAGCACCAGCGAGGGCGCGACCATCGGGATCTTGATCCGCAGCGCGATCTGCAGCGGGGTGGCGCCGTCCAGCCGCGCCGCCTCGTACACCTCGGCCGGGATCGACCTGAGCGAGGTGTAGATGACGATCATGTTGAAGCCGGTGCCGCCCCACACCGCGATGTTCGACAGGGCGAGGTAGAGCGGACCGCCGTCCAGCAGGTCCGGCTGCGGCAGGCCCAGCTTGTCGAGCACGAAGTAGAACGGGCTGACGTCCGGCAGGTACAGGAAGCCCCACAGCAGCGCGGCCACGACGCCGGGGATGGCGTACGGCAGGAAGATCGCGAGCCGGGTGAACGGGGCGAGCCGCACCTTCTCGGAGTCCAGCATCAGCGCGAACAGCAGGGCGAGGCCGAGCATCACCGGGACGACGACGCAGCCGTAGCCGAGCACGCGCAGCGCGCCGTGCAGCAGTTCGCTGTCCTGGAAGGCGGCGCGGTAGTTCTCGAAGCCGGCCCACACCTCCTGCCGGGCGCCCGAGCCCAGGCCGAGGCCGGAGACGTGCACCTTGCGGAAGCTGAGCCACACCGCGTAGCCGATCGGCAGCGCGAAGAAGAGGGCGAACAGGAGGGCGGCGGGGAGGAGGAAGGTGTAGGGGGCCGCCTTGACCCCGTACCCCTTCCGCTGGGCGGAGCTGCTCACCGCGAAACCCCGAAGCCCTGCTTCTTCATGTCGGCGACCGTGTCGTCCTGCATCTTCTTCAGGGCGGCGGCGAAGTCCGACTTGTTCTTGGCGGCGGCGCCGAAGGCGTCCTTGAAGGACGTGTAGGCGACGTTCACGTTCGGGCCCCAGGAGGCGGGCGCGGTGGTCCTCGCTATGCCGGCGGCCTTGGTGTAGAAGTCCGGCTGGTTGGAGAAGTACGCCGGCGGGTTGGAGAAGGCGCCGCTGAGCTGGGCGGAGGTGGACGCCGGGTAGATGCCGCCCTCCTTCGCCAGTGCGTTCAGCGCGTCGTGGTCGGTGTTCAGCCAGACCGCGAACTTGGCGGCGGCCTCCTTGTGCGCGGAGTCGGTGGTGACCGCGGTGGAGGAGCCGCCCCAGCTGCCGGTGACGTCCTGGTCCGCCGACCACTGGGGGAGCGGGGCCATGGCCCACTTGCCCTTGGTGTCCGGCGCCGCCGTGTTCAGCGTGCCGGGCGCCCACACCGCACTCACCCAGGCGATCTGCTTGCCCGTGTCCAGCGCCTTGTTCCAGGACGGCGTGTACATCGGCTGGTTGTCGATGACGCCCTCCTTGACCAGACCGCCCCAGAACTCGGCGACCTTGCGGGTGGCCGCGTCGTCGATGCCGACCTTCCACTTGTCGCCGGAGGTGGTCCACCACTTGGCGCCGGCCTGCTGGGCGAGGCCCGCGAAGAGACCGGAGTCGTTGGCGGAGAAGGTGGTCAGGTCCTTGTCGGGGGCCTTCTTCTTCAGCTCGCGGGCGGTCTCGGCGAACTGCTCCCAGGTGGTGGGGACCTTGAGGCCGTACTTCTTGAACAGGTCCTCGCGGTAGTAGAACATCATCGGGCCGATGTCCTGCGGCACCGCGTAGACGGCGTCCGTGCCGAGCGTGGTCTGCTGCCAGACGCCCTCGGCGAACTTGTCCTTGACGTCCTCGACGTCCCCGGACACATCGGCCAGGGCGTCGTTGCTGACCAGGGTCGGCAGCGCCTGGTACTCGGCCTGCACCAGGTCGGGGGCCTTCTTCGCCTTGTGCGCGGTGAGGATCTTGGTGACCAGCGTGTCGCCGGACGCCTGCTTCTTCACCGTGACGGTGATCTGCTCCTTCTTCCCCGGCCCCTTGTTCCACAGGTCGACGACCTTGTCCATGCCGGGTGTCCAGGTCCAGTACGTCAGCGACACGGGACCCGACTCGGCCTTGCTGTCGTCCCCGGAGCCACAGGCGGCGAGGGCGGTGGCGCCGAGCGACACGGCGACGGCGGTTGTCACGAGGCGACGGCGCTTCGTGTGCGGCATGGTTTCTCCCCTGACCCGGGTCCCCGCCCGCTGCGGGGACCTGTCACGCAGTTGTGCACGCTCACATGACCCGGGCGCCCGGCTGCCGAGAACCCCTGCCATGCTTCTGTGAGCGTTCACAGTAGAGAAACATCCCGGACACTTGTCAATGGTTGTTGCTGTGCGGTTATGTTGGGCCCGCGCCGCAGTGATTGTGTGTGCACGTTCCCATCTGATCGATTTTCCGGGAGACATCCATGCCGGACACCGCCCCCAGGGGTCTGACGAGGCTCGCCTTCGGCGGGGACTACAACCCCGAGCAGTGGCCGGAATCCGTCTGGCGGGAGGACGTCCGGCTGATGCGGGAGGCCGGCGTCACGATGGTGAGCGTCGGCATCTTCTCCTGGGCCCTGCTGGAACCGGCGCCGGGGGAGTACGACTTCGGCTGGCTCGACCGGATCCTCGGCCTGCTGCACGAGGCGGGCATCCGCGTCGACCTCGGCACGCCCACGGTGGTGCCGCCCGTCTGGTTCTACCGGGCCCACCCCGAGGCCCTGCCGGTCACCGCCGACGGCGTGCGCTACGAATTCGGCTCCCGCGGCGCGATCTGCCACGGCAACGCCGACTACCGCGCCGCCGCCGCGAACATCACCACCCGGCTCGCCGAGCGCTACGGCGACCATCCCGCGCTCGCGATGTGGCACGTCCACAACGAGTACGGCGTGCCCGTCTCCGCCTGCTACTGCGACTCCTGCGCGGCCCGCTTCCGCCGCTGGCTCGCGGACACCTACGGCGGCGTGGACGCGGTCAACGAGGCCTGGGGAACGGCCTTCTGGGGCCAGCGCTACACGGACCTCGCGCAGATCAACCCGCCCCGCACCACCCCGACCGTCGGCAACCCGGGCCAGGCCCTGGACTACAAGCGGTTCGCCGACGCCCTCATCCGGGAGAACTTCCGCGCCGAGCGCGACATCCTGCACCGCCTCTCACCCGGCGTCCCGGTCACCACCAACTTCATGACCGCCCTCAGCCAGTGCGACTCCATGGACTACTGGGCCTGGGGCCGCGAGGTCGACCTCGTCACCAACGACCACTACCTGATCACCGACGGCCGCCGCACCCACGTCAACCTCGCGATGGCCGCCGACCTCACCCGCTCGGTCGCCGGCGGCGCCCCCTGGCTGCTGCTGGAGCACTCTACTTCGGGCGTCAACTGGCAGCCCCGCAACCCCGCCAAGGCGCCCGGCCAGATGGCCCGCAACTCCCTCGCCCATGTCGCCCGCGGCTCCGAGGGCGCCATGTTCTTCCAGTGGCGCCAGTCCCGGCGCGGCGCCGAGAAGTTCCACTCCGCGATGGTCCCGCACGGCGGCACCGACACCCGGGTCTGGCGCGAGGTCGTCGAACTCGGCGCGTCCGTGGAGGCGTTGAGCGGGATCCGGGGCACCCGCACCGAGGCCGACGCGGCCATGCTGTGGGACTGGCAGTCCTGGTGGGCGCAGGGCCTCGACTGGCGGCCCAGCGAGGACCACGACCCGCGCGAGCGCGCCGACTCCTTCTACGAGGCCCTCTACGACCGCCACCTCACCGTCGACTTCGCCCACCCGGAAGCCGATCTGTCCGCCTACCCCCTGGTCGTGGTGCCGGCCCTGTACCTGATGACCGAGGCCGCCGGGCGCAACGTCCGGCGTTACGTCGAGAACGGCGGCACGCTCGTGGTGTCGTACTTCTCCGGGATCGTGGACGAGCACGACGCCGTGCACGAGGGCGCCTATCCGGGCGTGCTGCGCGATGTCCTCGGACTGACCGTGGAGGAGTTCTCGCCGCTGCTGAAGGACCAGCGGGTGCGGCTGACCGGCCCGGACGGGCCCGGTCCGACCGGTGACGTGTGGACGGAGTTCGTCGTCCCGCGCGGCGCCGAGA
>NZ_JACBWZ010000305.1 GCF_013870595.1 Streptomyces sp. WELS2
ACGCGCGCGTGCGGCCGTCGCCGCGGTGCGCTCGCGCATGGACGTCTTCGACGACCTGGTGCTCGGCAACGAGATCTTCCGGGGGCGCACGCGCGGGGTGGGGGCGCTCGCGCCCGAGGCGGTGCACGCCTACGGCGTGAGCGGGCCCATCGCGCGCGCCTCGGGCGTCGACTTCGACCTGCGCCGCGACGAGCCGTATCTGGCCTACGGCGAGCTCCAGGACGTGCTGGAGGTGGTGACCCGCGCCGAGGGCGACTGCCTCGCCCGCTTCGAGGTGCTGCTGGGGCAGACCCACAACGCCCTGGACCTCGCCGACGCCTGCCTGGACCGGCTCGCCGGGCTGCCGCCGGGGCCGATCAACCAGCGGCTGCCGAAGGTGCTGAAGGCACCCGAGGGGCACACGTACGCGTGGACCGAGAACCCGCTCGGCATCAACGGCTACTACCTGGTGAGCAAGGGCGAGAAGACCCCGTACCGACTGAAGCTGCGCTCGGCCTCGTACAACAACATCCAGGCGCTGACCGAGCTGCTGCCGGGAACGCTGGTGGCGGACATGGTCGCGATCCTCGGCTCGATGTTCTTCGTGGTCGGCGACATCGACAAGTAGGCCGCGCCGGGCCAGTTGCTCCAGCGTCGCCGCCACGGCCGGCACCTGGGCCAGGTCGGGCAGGGTCAGGGCGACGATCTCGCGTCGTACCGCCGGTTCCAGCCGTACCGCGCGCACGCCTCGCGGCCGTACCGACTCCACGGCCAGCCGGGGCAGCACGGCGACCCCTAGGCCCGCGCCGACCAGGCCGACCACGGCGGGGTAGTCGTCGGTGGCGAAGTCGATGCGCGGGGTGAACCCGGCCTCCTCGCACACCTCGACCAGCTGGCCGCGACAGCGCGGGCAGCCCGCGATCCACGGTTCCTGGGCCAGCTCGCCGATGGCGACGGTCTCCGCGCGCGCGAGCCGGTGCCGCTCGGGCACCAGGGCGACCAGGCGGTCCGTCAGCAGGGGGCGTACGACGAGGTCGTCCCAGTCCTCGGCGACCGCGGCGCCCTCGTAGCGGAACGCCAGGGCGAGGTCGCAGTCGCCTTCCCGCAGCAGTGTCACGGACTTCGGGGGCTCGGCCTCCTCCAGCGAGACACGGGTGCCGGGGTGGGCGGCGCGCAGGGCGGCCAGGGCCGTCGGGACCAGCGTGGAGCTGCCGCTGGGGAAGGAGACCAGCCGGACCCGGCCCGCGCGCAGACCGGCGATGGCGGCGACCTCCTCCTCGGCCGCGGTGAGCCCGGCGAGGATGCCGGAGGCGTGCCGGACCAGGGCCTCGCCGGCCTGGGTGAGACGCATCTCGCGGCCGTTGCGGACCAGCAGCGGGGTGCCGACCGAGGCCTCCAGGGCCTTCATCTGCTGGCTGACCGCGGGCTGGGTGCAGCCCAGTTCACGCCCGGCCGCCGAGAAGGAGCCGGTGCCGGCGACGGCGCGCAGGACGCGGAGATGACGAGCCTCGATCACCCTTCGAGCATAAGGCAGCCTTTGGGCGGGGCGCCCGATATTGCCTCGACGCTTTGGGCGCCGATCGCTTAGCGTGCCGGGATGAAGCTTCTTTCCGTCAATGTGGGCCGTGCCCGGCCGGTGCCCTACACGAGCCAGCCGGACGGTGTGACCGGCATCGACAAGCGGCCCGCCGAGGGGCCGGTGGAGGTGGCGGCGCCCGGTCCGAAGGGGGTCGGCGCGAGCGGGCTGGCCGGGGACGCGGTGTGCGACACGCGCCATCACGGCGGGGACGACCAGGCGGTGTACGCGTACGCCCGCGAGGACCTCGACGCGTGGGAGCGGGAGCTCGGCCGGCCGCTGGCCAACGGCTGCTTCGGCGAGAACCTGACGACGGACGGTCTGGACGTCTCCGGGGCGCTGGTCGGCGAGCGCTGGCGGATCGGTCCGCGGGTGGTGCTGGAGGTGACCGCGGGCCGCATCCCGTGCGCCACGTTCCAGGGCCACATGGGCGAACGCGGCTGGGTCAAGAGGTTCACACGGATGGCCGCGACGGGCGCCTACCTCCGGGTGATCGAGCCGGGTGAGATCCGCTCGGGCGACCCGGTGGAGATCGTGTACCGGCCGGACCACGGGGTGACGGCGGCGATGCAGTTCCGCGCGGTCACCACCGAGCGCGAGCTGCTGCCCCGGCTGCTCGCGGCGGGCGAGGCGCTGCACTCGGAGACGCTGGCGCGGGCCCGCGAGTACGTGGCGCGGCAAGGGGGCTGACCGGCCGTCGGCCGGCGCGGGGGCGGCGCGCGCGACCGGCGGAGGGGGCCGGCCCGGGTCACTACGCTTGGGCCATGACAACGGCTCTGATTACGGGATCGACCGCGGGGATCGGCGCCGCGTTCGCGCGGCGGCTGGCGGCGGACGGGCAGGACCTGGTGCTGGTGGCCCGGGACACCGGGCGGCTGCGCGAGCAGGCAACGGAACTGCACGACCGGCACGGTGTCGAGGTGGAGGTGCTGCCCGCCGACCTCTCCCTGGACGAGGGCATCGAGGCGGTGGCCGGCCGCCTCGGGGACCGGAAGAACCCGGTCGACCTGCTGATCAACAACGCCGGCTTCGGCAACAAGGGCCGCTATCTGGACGTCTCGATGGCGGACGAGCTGCGGATGCTGAAGGTCCACTGCGAGGCGGTGCTGCGGCTGACCTCGGCGGCGGCCGGGGCGATGCGCGAGCGCGGCCGGGGCGGGGTGGTGAACGTCGCCTCGGTGGCCGCCTTCGTGCCGCGCGGCACCTACGGCGCGTCGAAGGCGTGGGTCGTGCAGTTCACCCAGGGCGCGGCGCGGGACCTGGCGGGCAGCGGGGTCCGGCTGATGGCCCTGTGCCCGGGGTTCGTGCGCACCGAGTTCCACCAGCGGGCCGGGATGGGCACGGACAACATCCCCGGCTGGCTGTGGCTGGACGCCGACAAGCTGGTGGCGGCGGCCCTGGCCGATCTGGCCCGCGGCAAGACGGTGTCCATCCCGGATCCCCGGTACAAGGCGCTGATGGGGCTGGTGAAGGTCACGCCGCGCGGACTGCTCGGCGGGATCAGCTCCCGTACGGGCCGCAAGTACGGGCCGCGGTGACGGTCTGACGAGCGCCAGGTGGCGCCGCCGTCCCGGTGGGAAAATGGGCGGGACGGTTACCGGGCCAGGGGGGCCGGAGGCGGCGTCATGACCTTCGTACAGCTCATCGAGTGCAGGACGAGCCGGCTGGACGAGATGAACCGGCTGATGGACGACTGGCTCCGGCGCACCCACGGCAGACGGACGGCGACGCACGCGGTGGTCGGCCGGGACCGCTCGGACGCGTCGCACGTGGTGGAGGTCGTGGAGTTCCCCTCGTACGAGGAGGCACGGCGGAGCACGGACGTCCCGGAGGCGGAGCGGGTCTTCCGGGATCTGGCCGCGCTGTGCGAGGAGCGTCCGACGTTCACCGGTCTGGACGTCGTACGGGACGAGCGGCCCGCGGAGGACGCCGTGCGCCGGTTCTTCCGGGCGCTGGGCACGGCGGGCGGGCTGCCGCCGCTGAACGACCTGCTGGACGAGGACGTCCACAGCCGCGATCCGATGAACCCGCAGGACACCATCGGACTGGACAACGCGCGCGCCGAGTTCCGGATGTGGCGCGGTGCCTTCGACTTCGCGTTCACGGTCGAGGACGTGCTCGCCGAGGGCGACCGGGCCTGCGCCCGCTGGTCCTGGCGCGGCGCGCACCGCGGCGACTTCCTGGGCATCGCGCCCACCGGCCGGGAGGTCTCCATGACCGGGATGACACTGTTCCGGTTCGGCGCGGCCGGAAAGATCACCGAGCTGTGGTGGCAGCACGACCAGCTGGGGCTGATGCAGCAGCTGGGGGCGCTGGACGAGCTGGAGCGGTAGGCGGACAGGGCGAAGGCCCGGCACCCTCGGGGGGTACCGGGCCTTCACTCACAGGCGTCTGCCTCAGTGGGCGTGGCCGTGGCTGTGGCCCGCGGCGGCCGGCTCTTCCTCTTCCTTCTTCTCGACGACCAGGGTCTCGGTCGTGAGCAGCAGGGAGGCGATGGAGGCGGCGTTCTCCAGGGCGGAGCGGGTGACCTTGACCGGGTCGATGACGCCGGCCTTGATCAGGTCGCCGTACTCGCCGGTGGCGGCGTTGTAGCCCTGGCCCTTGTCCAGGTCCTTGACCTTGGACACGATGACGTAGCCCTCCTGGCCGGCGTTCTCGCCGATCCAGCGCAGCGGCTCGACCACGGCGTTGCGGACCACGGCGACACCGGTGGCCTCGTCGCCGGTCTTGTCGAGGTTGCCCTCGAGGACCTTGGAGGCGTGGACCAGAGCGGAGCCACCACCGGAGACGATGCCCTCCTCGACCGCGGCGCGGGTCGCGGAGATGGCGTCCTCCAGACGGTGCTTCTTCTCCTTCAGCTCCACCTCGGTGGCGGCGCCGACCTTGATCACGCACACGCCGCCGGCCAGCTTCGCGAGGCGCTCCTGGAGCTTCTCGCGGTCCCAGTCGGAGTCGGTGTTCTCGATCTCGGCCTTGATCTGGGCGACGCGGCCCTGCACGTCCTCGGACTTGCCGGCGCCGTCGACGATCGTGGTGTCGTCCTTGGTGACGGTGACGCGGCGGGCGGAGCCGAGCACGTCGAGGCCGACCTGGTCGAGCTTGAGGCCGACCTCCTCGGAGATGACGGTGGCGCCGGTGAGGACGGCCATGTCCTGGAGCATCGCCTTGCGGCGGTCGCCGAAGCCGGGGGCCTTCACCGCGACGGCGTTGAAGGTGCCGCGGATCTTGTTGACGACCAGGGTCGACAGGGCCTCGCCCTCGACGTCCTCGGCGATGATCAGCAGCGGCTTGGAGGAGCCGGCCTGGATGACCTTCTCCAGCAGCGGCAGCAGGTCCGCGATGGCGCCGATCTTGCCCTGCGTGATGAGGATGTACGGGTCGTCGAGGACGGCCTCCATGCGCTCCTGGTCCGTCACGAAGTACGGCGACAGGTAGCCCTTGTCGAAGGCCATGCCCTCGGTGAAGTCCAGCTCCAGACCGAAGGTGTTGGACTCCTCGACGGTGATGACACCGTCCTTGCCGACCTTGTCCATCGCCTCGGCGATCAGCTCGCCGACCTGCTGGTCCTGGGCGGACAGCGCGGCGACGGCGGCGATGTCGGACTTCTCGTCGATCGGGCGCGCGGTGGCGAGCAGGTCCTCGGAGACGGCCTTGACGGCGGCGTCGATGCCCTTCTTCAGGGCGGCCGGGGAGGCGCCGGCGGCGACGTTCTTCAGGCCCTCGCGGACCAGCGCCTGGGCGAGCACGGTGGCGGTGGTGGTGCCGTCGCCGGCGATGTCGTTGGTCTTGGTCGCCACCTCCTTCACCAGCTGGGCGCCGAGGTTCTCGTACGGGTCCTCGATCTCCACCTCGCGGGCGATCGTGACACCGTCGTTGGTGATGGTGGGGGCACCGAACTTCTTGTCGATGACGACGTTGCGGCCGCGGGGGCCGATCGTCACCTTGACCGTGTCGGCAAGCTTGTTGACGCCGCGCTCAAGGGCGCGACGGGCGTCCTCGTCGAACTTCAGGATCTTCGCCATGGCAGCGGGAGCCCTCTCGGAAATCTGTGGGTGAAAAACGCCGCGCCCCGGGCGCCCGGCTTCTTATCGATTCGCGGGGGCCAGGGGCGCAGCTTCAAGCAGAGAGTCGCTTGAGGTGATTACTTCTCGATGATCGCGAGCACGTCGCGAGCCGAGAGGACGAGGTACTCGTCGCCGTTGTACTTCACCTCGGTGCCGCCGTACTTGCTGTAGAGGACGACGTCGCCGACCTTGACGTCGAGCGGAAGGCGCTCGCCGTTCTCGAACCGGCCCGGGCCCACGGCGAGGACGGCGCCCTCCTGGGGCTTCTCCTTCGCGGTGTCCGGGATGACCAGGCCAGAGGCCGTGGTCTGCTCGGCGTCCAGCGGCTGGACCACGATGCGGTCCTCGAGCGGCTTGATGGCAACCTTGGAGCTGGCGGTCGTCACGATCCGACCTCCCCCTTCGGAGATCTCACGGGGTTAACTGTCTGAGGTGGCGACCAGGTCGATCCGTCGTCGCGGGTGCCGGACCTGCCCGTCGCGTTTGTTGGCACTCTCACCTGCGGAGTGCCAGACCCGAGACTATGACCGGGGTTAGCACTCGGTCAAGCGGAGTGCCAATGCGGTGCGGCGCGTCGGTGGTGAATCGGCCGTCCCGGCGTTGACCGGCGCGCCCCGCGGGCCCTCCCGGAGGCAAGTGCCCGCCGGCCCTCCTAGAGGTAGTCCTCCAGCCGGGCCACCGTCAGGCCCCGCTCCTGGGCCGCCCGCAGAACCCGTACGGTGCGCTCGCGCAGGGGTACGTCCGTCGACTCGTCGGGGCCCACGAGGACGATGTCGCCGGGACCGAGGCGGCGGGTGAGGCCGGCCGGGGTGAGGGCGGTGCGCCACAGGACGATCGCGGAGATGCCGCAGTCGGCCGCGGCGCGCAGGGTGGTCGGGTCGTAGGAGCCGTACGGCGGACGGAACAGGCGGGGGCGGACGCCGAGGCGGGCGCGGAGGCGGTCCTGCTGGCCGCAGATCTCGCCGCGCTGTCCGGCGTACGGCAGCCCGGCCGGGGCCCGGTGGTCGAGGGTGTGGTTCCCGATGCCGGCGCCGAGCGCGCGCAGGCGGGCGAAGTGGCGGTAGCCGGGGGCGGCGATGGAGTCGGTGAGGAACAGGGTGACCGGCAGGCGCAGTTCGCGGACCATCTCGACGAAGCGGGGGTCGCGTTCGGCGCCGTCGTCGTAGGTGAGGAAGACGACCGGGTCGCGGGCCCGGGGCCGGCACTCCCCACCCCCACACCGCACCC
>NZ_JACBWZ010000306.1 GCF_013870595.1 Streptomyces sp. WELS2
AGAACCTCGTCCCGGCTGATGCCGGAGACGGGGTATTAACATATCTGGCGTTGACTTTTGGCACGCTGTTGAGTTCTCAAGGAACGGTCGCTTCCTTTGTACTCACCCTCTCGGGCTTTCCTCCGGGCGCTTCCCTTCGGTGTTTCAAACCCTACCAGGCTTTTTCCGTCTCTCTGACCACCCTCCTGCGAGCATGCAGAAGAAGATCCAGAGATCAGGATCTGATGAGTTTGGTTGCCGCCAGGGACTGGACACTGTTTCGTGCCTCTCTGCCCCGAGCAGGGTTATGACTGTACACGCGGCCTTGAAGGCCATGCAAATCGCCTTGGTTGGTGGTCTAGACCACTAGCTGGTAGCTTCTGTCCGGAACCGCCAGTTCATTTGACATACGCTGCTGCTCGGTGCGCCGTCCGGGACAGGCGGTGACGGCCCGCGAGCAGCTCCACTCCCTGGGAGGCTTCCCATGACCACCGTGACGTCCCCTCTCGCTGGACGGGCCATCGGACTGGCCGCAGTGCCGGACCCGGTCTTCTCCGGGGCCATGGTCGGCCCGGGTACCGCGATCGATCCCGTGCGGGAGCCTTCCGAAGCGGTGGCGCCCGTGGACGGCGTCATCGTCTCCCTGCACCCGCACGCGTTCGTCGTGGTCGACGAGAGCGGCCACGGGGTGCTCACCCACCTCGGCATCGACACCGTGCAGCTCAACGGCGAGGGCTTCGAACTGCTCGTCGGCAAGGGGGACCGGGTCGCCCGGGGCCAGGCCGTCGTCCGCTGGAACCCGGCCGCCGTCGAGGCCGCCGGCAAGTCCCCGGTGTGCCCGGTCGTCGCCCTGGAAGCCACTGCCGAGTCCCTCTCCGAGCTGCGTGACAGTGGTGACGTGAAGACCGGCGACAGCCTCTTCTCCTGGAACTGACGGCCGGACCGTCCCAGGACGGCGTACAGGACAACCACCGCGGCGGGACCCGCCGCACTACCGGAGACGGGTGAGATGGAGACAACGCTGCGAGGCGTCGGCGTGAGCCATGGTGTGGCGATCGGCGAGGTTCGGCACATGGGCACGGCGGTGCTGGAGCCGCCGGCCAAGCAGATCCCCGCCGAGGACGCCGAGCGGGAGCAGGGGCGCGCCCGGCAGGCCGTGGACGCCGTGGCCGCCGATCTGATGGCGCGCGGCAATCTGGCGGGCGGCGAGGCCCAGGCCGTGCTGGAAGCGCAGGCCATGATGGCCCAGGACCCCGAGCTGATGGCGGACGTGGACCGGCGGATCGCCGTCGGCAGCACCGCGGAGCGCGCGGTGTACGACGCTTTCGCGGCGTACCGGGAGCTGCTGGCGGGTGCCGGCGAGTACCTCGCGGGGCGCGTGGCCGACCTGGACGACGTGCGGAACCGTATCGTCGCGCGGCTGCTGGGCGTGCCGATGCCGGGTGTGCCGGACAGCGACCAGCCGTATGTGCTCGTGGCCCGGGACCTGGCTCCGGCCGACACGGCGCTGCTGGACCCCTCCCTCGTGCTCGGCTTCGTGACCGAGGAGGGTGGTCCGACCAGCCACAGCGCGATCCTGGCGCGGGCGCTGGGCGTGCCGGCCGTCGTGGCGCTGCCGGGCGCCGGTGAGCTGGCCGAGGGCACCGTGGTCGCCGTGGACGGCAGCACGGGCGATGTCTTCGTCAGCCCCAGCGAGGAGAAGAAGGCGCAGCTTTCGGCCGCGGCCGCGGAGCGCAAGGCGGCGCTGGCCGCCTCTACGGGTCCCGGTGTGACCGCGGACGGGCACAAGGTGCCGCTGCTGGCCAACGTGGGCGGGCCGGCGGACGTGGCGGCGGCGGTCGAGGCGGGTGCCGAGGGCGTCGGTCTGTTCCGTACCGAGTTCCTGTTCCTGGACGACAGCAAGCAGGCTCCTTCCGAGGAGAAGCAGGTGGAGGCCTACCGGCAGGTGCTGGAGGCGTTCCCCGAGGGTCGTGTGGTCGTGCGGGTGCTGGACGCGGGCGCGGACAAGCCGCTGGACTTCCTGACGCCGGCGGACGAGCCGAACCCGGCGCTGGGTGTGCGGGGCCTGCGGACGCTGCTCGACCACCCGGAGGTGCTGCGCACCCAGCTGACGGCGCTGGCGAAGGCCGCCGAGGGGCTGCCCGTGCACCTCGAGGTTATGGCGCCCATGGTGGCGGACCGCCGGGACGCCAAGGCGTTCGCGGACGCCTGCCGGGAGGCGGGCCTGCAGGCCAAGTTCGGTGCGATGGTCGAGATCCCGTCGGCCGCGCTGCGGGCGCGCTCGATCCTGCGGGAGGTCGAGTTCCTGTCGCTGGGGACCAACGACCTCGCGCAGTACACGTTCGCGGCGGACCGGCAGGTGGGTGCGGTGTCGCGGCTGCAGGACCCGTGGCAGCCGGCGCTGCTCGACCTGGTGGCGCTGTCGGCCGAGGCGGCGAAGGCCGAGGGCAAGAGCTGCGGGGTGTGCGGTGAGGCCGCGTCCGATCCGCTGCTGGCCTGTGTGCTGACCGGTCTGGGTGTCACCTCCCTGTCCATGGGTTCGGCGTCGATTCCGTATGTCCGCGCCACGCTGGGGAAGTACACGCTGGCGCAGTGCGAGCGGGCCGCGGCGGCGGCGCGTGCGGCGGACAGCGCCGAGGAGGCGCGCGGCGCGGCTCAGGCGGTGCTGTCGGGCGAGTAGCCCGGTGCCGTAGCCGTGCCGGTGCCCTCGGGTGCCGTCGGTCAGGGGCGTCCTGCCTTCGGGCGGGGCGCCCCTGGTGTGTTTTCCGGCGGTGGCCGGGGGTCAGTGGCGGTGGGCCGCTGCCGTGCCGTCGTCTCCGAGGTCGGGGGCCGCGCCGTAGTCGACGCCGGACTCGGGTGCGATGAGGTCGCCGGATTCGACGTCGGTGCAGTAGGCGTCGAAGACTTCCGAGGCCGTCAGGGGTTCGAGGGTGCCGCCGCGCAGCCGCCAGCCGTGGACTCGGTCGGCGGTGCCGGCGGCGCTGGTGCGGATGACGAGGCCGCCGGGGCTGCGGGTGGCCAGTCCGAGGGCGAGGACGCTGGTGAACTCCAGGGCCTCCGCCTCGTCCAGGCGGGTCGCGCCGGTGCCGTCCTGGTCGCCGTGCAGGACGGAGACGAGGGTGTCCGGTGGTCCGGAGACGGTGCAGACGAGGTGCCGTTCGCCGGGTGGGGCGGTGTCGAGGATGCGGACCAGGAGTTCGGAGGCGCGGGTGAAGGCGGCCCTGCCGATGTCCTCGCCGCAGGTCGGGCAGGGGCCCAGGCGGGTGAGGAGGGTGGTGGCGTACTCCCAGGTGGCCTGGCGCACGGCTTCGTCCACCAGCCGGGGCAGGAGGTCGGTGAGCGGGCGGCCGTCGTAGGGGATGGTGGGGCCGGTGGCCGCGAGCTGTGCGGTGAACCGGCTGCGGCTGGCCGGGGCGTCCGGGTCGAGTCCGGTGTCCGCGCAGTACGCGGCGTAGTCCTCCGGGTCGAACAGGGCGAGTGTGGTGTGGCTGCCCTGTGCCGCGCGGGTCTGCAGGACCGTCTCCAGTTGCCGGAGGTATGTCGTGTGGTCGTCGAAGGTGAAGCTGCGGTAGCGCCGCATGGCGCGGAAGTCGTGGTCGTCGGTGAGGACGCCGATGGTGCCGGCGATCTCGCGGCGCAGGACGCGTCGCAGGGTCTGGTGGTCGGTGTGCGCCATGATTCCCCCAATGCGCGGTCGATCAGTGCTCACTCACCGTAGTGGTCGGCACTGACAACGGCCCTGCGCCGGTGCTCGCGGACCGGGGTGTGGGGGGCGTCTTCGCAGGTCATGGCTGGTGTGAGCAGGGTCGGTCCCGGACGCCGCGGTGGGGTTCGGCGGGGCCCGGGACCTGTGCGGAGGGTGATGTTCCGGTGGGTCAGCCGCGCTTGCGCGCCAGTTCCTCGTAGAAGGCGAGCAGGGCGAGGTTGTCGATGGAGCCGGGGTTGACCGCCTTTTCCAGGGGGGTGCCCTGCAGGAGACGCTTGACCGGGACCTCGATGCGTTTGCCGGTGAGGGTGTGCGGGATGCCGGGGACCTCGATGATCTCGTCGGGGACGTGCCGGGGTGAGAGCTGTTCGCGGATGGCCTGCCTGACGCGGTTCAGGAGCGTCTCGTCCAGGACGGCGCCCGGTGCGAGGTGCACGAACAGCGGCATCCAGTAGCCGCCGTCGGGCTGTTCGACGCCGATGACGAGCGACTCCCTGATCTCGGGGAGGCGTTCGACGACTTCGTAGATGTCGGCCGAACCCATGCGTACGCCCTGCCGGTTCAGGGTGGAGTCGGAGCGGCCGTGGACGATCACCGAGCCCCGGGAGGTGACGGTGATCCAGTCGCCGTGGCGCCAGACGCCGGGGTAGGTGTCGAAGTAGCTGCCGTGGTAACGGCTGCCGTCGGGGTCGTTCCAGAAGTGGATCGGCATGGACGGCATGGGCTGGGTGACGACCAGTTCGCCGACCTCGTCGACGAGGGGCCGGCCGCTCGGGTCCCAGGACTGCAGGTCGGTGCCGAGGCCGGGTGCCTGGAGCTCGCCGGTGTACACGGGCAGGGTGGGTACGGCGCCGGCGAAGCAGGAGCAGACGTCCGTGCCGCCGCTGACGGAGGCGATCCACAGGTCGGCCCCGCTGCCGGCGAACTCGTCGTGCAGCCAGCGGAAGCCGTCGGGCGGCAGCGGGGAGCCGGTGGTGGCGACGCACTGGACCGTGGACAGGTCGTAGTCGCGGGCGGGGTGGAGGCCGACCTTGCGGCAGGCCATGACGTAGGCGGCGGAGGTGCCGTAGAGGGTGGCCCCGGTGCGTTCGGCGATCCGCCACTGGGCGCCGGTGTCCGGGTGGCCGGGGCTGCCGTCGTACAGGACGACCGTGGTGCCGGTGAGGAGGCCGGAGACGAGGAAGTTCCACATCATCCAGCCGGTCGAGGTGTACCAGAAGAAGCGGTCCCCGGGTCCGAGGTCGCAGTGCAGGCCGAGCTGTTTGAGGTGTTCGACCAGGATGCCGCCCTGCGACTGGACGATGGCCTTGGGCAGGCCGGTCGTGCCGGAGGAGTACAGCACCCACAGCGGGTGGTCGAAGGGGACCTGCTCGTAGACCGGCTCGGTGTTCCCGGCGGTCAGCGCCGACCATTCCAGGGCACCTTCGGGGGCGTCGGTGCCCAGCAGCGGGATGTGGACGACGGCGCGCAGGGTGGGCAGCTCGCGGCGCAGTTCGGCGACGATCTCGCGGCGGTCGTGTTCCTTGCCGCCGTAGCGGTAGCCGTCGACGGTGAACAGGACGACGGGTTCGACCTGCTGGAAGCGGTCGAGGACGCTGCGGGCGCCGAAGTCGGGGGCGCAGGAGGTCCATACGGCGCCGACGGCTGCCGTGGCGAGGAGGGCGACGACGGCGTGCGGGATGTTGGGGAGGTAGCCGCTGACGCGGTCGCCGGGACGTACGCCGAGCGCGCGGAGCTCGGCGGCGAGGGAGCCGACCTGGCGGCGCAGCTCGGACCAGGTCACCGGGCGGGGTTCGTGGGTCTCGTCCACGCACAGCAGGGCGGGTTCGGCGGCGCGGTCGGACGCGGCGCGCAGGGCGTGTTCGGCGTAGTTGAGGGTGGCGCCGGGGAACCACCGGGCGCCGGGCATGGCGCGGTCGTCGAGCACGCGCGCGTAGGGGGTGGAGAAGCGTACGTCGAACCACTCCGTGACGGCTTTCCAGAAGGTGTCGAGCTGGTCGACGGACCACCGGTGCAGGGCCGGGTAGCCGCCCTCGGCCGGGGCGCCGTGGTGTTCGGCGGCCCACGCCTGGAACCGGGTGATGCGGGCCTTGGCGGTCCGCTCCGGATCGGGCTGCCAGAGCGGCTGGGGGTTCACGGTCGACATGGGAGGCTCCCGGGCTGTGCGCGTCGTGTGCGTCGGTCCGCGCACGGGCTGGGGTGTGCGCGTGACGCGGCTGACACGGACGATGCCATGTGATCGACTTCTGCACCAGGGTTCGCCCCACATAGTCGATGTCGTGAAGATGTGGCCCGGCCACGGGTGAACGGCAGTTGAACGGCACGCGCGCGTGGGGCGCGCAGTGGCAGGGTGAGCAGCATGGACGGTCGTGACCTGGTGCGTTCGGTGAGTGTGGTCGGTTCGGGGAGGGCGGCTCGGGGGTTGCGCACCGTGCGGGCCGCGTGGCGCAGGAGGCGTATCGACGCGGCCGGGCTGCCGCGGCGGGGGCCCGAGCGGGCCCGGGTGCCGGGGCAGGTGCGGGAGGTGGAGCCGGGTCCCGGCGGTGGTCTGATCCGGTTCGGCCGTTCCGAGCTGCGGATCGTCGTGGCGGCGAACGGCGCGGTGTTCTGGGGCTGGGACGGGGCGGAGGCGCTGCCGTCGTACGCGCTCGCCGGGAGTGGTCCGGAGCCGGATCCGCGGACGGTGCTGGAGCCGGACAAGGACGGCGGCTGGCGGGTGGTGGCCGAGCGGGTGACGGTGGTCGTGTCGCGGCACGGCGCGGTGGAGGTCTGCACGCCGGGCGGGGTGGTGCTGCGGCGGGAGCTGCCGCCGCGCTGGTGGGAGCCGGTGGACGGGGGTGCGGCGCGGTGGGTGCAGCGGTCGGAGGTGGCGGCGGACGCCCGGTTCTTCGGGCTGGGCGGGCGGGCGTCCGGTCCGCGGCTGCGGGACGGCAGGTACCGGCTGTGGAACACCGATCCCGGCCGGGCGTTCGGGCCGGGTGACGATCCGCTGTACCTGACCATGCCGGTGCAGCTGGTGGTGGCGGACGCGGGGACGCACCTGGTGTTCCACGACACCACCTGGGACGGTGCGGTGGTGCTGCGGGAGGGCGCGGAGGGTGCCGGGTCCGGGCACGACCGGGCGGGGCGCTGCGAGGTGCACATGGACGGCGGCCCGC
>NZ_JACBWZ010000307.1 GCF_013870595.1 Streptomyces sp. WELS2
CCGCAGTTCCCCCACGCGGCCACCGCGGGCGCCACCGTCGTCCCGGCCGTTCCGGACCTGCCCGAGACGGCGGACGTCCCCCTGCCGCCTGTGTCCCTGCTCGCCGCGCACGCGCGGGTACGGACGCCCTGAACGAACGGCTACCGAGCCGGGGTCACCCCGGGCACCGGCTCGACCGGCACGTACGTCCCGGTGTCGAAGGCGATGACCACCGGCTGTTCCTCGGAGTCCACGCGGACGCGGACCCGGTACATGGTGCCGTCCGGGCCGACCCAGTAGCGCACGTTGCCCGCCGTACCGGAACGGTCGGGTGCGGACGGCCCGGTCATGACGTCCACCCGGTGCCCGTCCACCCGGTCCCGCCCCCACCAGGCGGCCCCGTTCTGCGGCAGCAGTTCGGCGTTGTCCGGCCGGTCGCTGCCGAGCTTGAGCACGATGGCCAGCGAACTGTCCAGCGCGCTGCCGGACGCCTGGAGCGGACGGTCGTACCAGCCCGAGCGGGGTGGTGACGCGGGGGCGTGCGCCGGGGCGTTCGCCATCGGGTGGACGTACACCGAGGTGGCCGTCCACCGGATCAGCCCGTCGCCGGACGTGTCGCGTCCGCTGCCGTGCACCACGCCGTAGCCGACCTTGCCCCGGTAGTCCACGGACCCGGTGACGGTCAGCCCGCCGGCGGTGCCCGGCACGGTGATCGTCACCGCGCGGCCCCGCGCCTCGTAGTTGCGGAACCGGGTGACGGCCAGCCGGTTCGCCTCGTCCTCGGTCAGCGCGCGCGGACCGCTCGTGTCCGAGCCGCCGTGGGTGAGGAGGAACACGGCCACCGCGATGCCCTCGCCCGTCGCCAGCAGCACCAGGTGCCGGGCCTCCAGGATCGTCCCGATGCCCTGGGTGATGACGTGGTGCGGGACCTGCTCGATGTCCCCGTCGAAGAAACGGGCGTTGTCGATCCGGGTCTGCTCGGTCAGCGTCTTGATCCGGGTGCGCGAGGCGAGCGAGGAGCACGGTTCGTTGAACCCGATGTGTCCGTCGGTCCCGATGCCGAGCAGTTGGAGGTCCACCCCGCCGGCCTCGGCGAGGGCCCGGTCGTACGCCTCGCACGCCCCCTGGACGTCCCGCGCCGTGCCGTCCGGACCCATGAACGCGTCCATCCCTATGCCCAGCGGCTCCAGCACCTCACGGCGCAGCACCGAGCGGTAGGACTCGGGGTGGTCCGCCGGCAGCCCCACATACTCGTCGAGCTGGGCGATCCGCGCCCGGGAGGCGTCCACGGCGCCGGAGCGCACCTTGGCGGTCAGTGCCTGGTAGATGGGCAGCGGGGTGGAACCGGTGGCCACGCCGAGCAGGGCGTCGGGCTTGCGTCGTAGCAGCTGGGCCATGGCCTCGGCGATGAGCTCGCCGCCCGCCGCGGCGTCCGGAACGATGACAACTTCCACGCTGGGCCTGCCGTTCTGAAGTGGGCTCTGTGCGTCTATGTGGTTTAGACCAATCTAACAGAGCCCCCGTTCCAGAGCGCGGGAAGAAGCGGGGAAGACCCGGGAAATTCTCAGGTGAGGGAACCTCCCGTCGCGTCCAGCCAGTGACCGGTCACCCAGCGGCCGTCGTCCGAGGCGAGGAAGGCCACGACGTCGGCGACGTCGGCCGGTGTCCCCACCCGCCCCAGTGCCGAGAACGCGGCCGCCTGGGCCTGGCCGTCCTCCGTGCCGTGCAGGAACTCCGCGGTGTTGTCGGTGTCGATGATGCCGGGCGCCACCGAGTTCACCGTGATCCCGCGGGGGCCGAGCAGCTTGGACAGGTCCCGGGTGAGGACGTCCAGCGCCGCCTTGGTCATGGAGTAGACCAGGAGGTGGGGCATCACGGCGCTCCGCGCCAGGCCGGACGATATGTTCACCACCCGCCCGCCGTCGCGCAGCCGGTCCGCGCCGAGCCGGGTCACGAAGAAGGGGGCCTTGGCGTTCACCGCGAACAGCCGGTCGTACTCCTCCTTCTCGATCTCCTCGAACGGGCGCGAGGTGCCGATGCCCGCGTTGTTCACGATGATGTCCACCCCGTCCGCGTGCCGGTCGAACTCCGCCCACAGCCGCTCGGCGTCCCCGGGTGTGCCCAGCTCCACCCCGATCGCGAACGCGGAGCCGCCCGCCGCCTCGATCGCGGCCACCGTCTCCTTGGCCGCCTCCTCGTTGGTGCCGTAGTGCACCGCCACGCGGGCGCCGTCGCGCCCCAGCCGCTCGGCGATGCCCCGCCCGATGCCCCGGCTCGCACCCGTGACCAGTGCCGTCTTCCCCTTCAGCGCGCCCATGGCCGCCCCCTCGGATTTGTCTAGCGGTCATTACAAAAAAACCGTACACCACCCCGCCGACAATTTTCTAGGGGTCGCTATAAAATGGTCCTCATGGCCACCGGGCAGGACACACAGGCGAAGAGCGGCGGCGCGGGCCGGACGCGCGGCAGGCCGCGCTCCTTCGACCGTGCCACGGCACTGGAGAAGGCGCTCCTGGCCTTCTGGCAGCACGGGTACGAGGCCACCTCGGTCTCCGACCTCACCCGCGTCATGGGCATCGGCGCCCCCAGCCTCTACGCGGCCTTCGGAGACAAGCAGTCCCTCTTCGACGAGGTCGTCCGTGTCTACAGCGGCACCCACGGAGCCTTCGGCGCGCGCGCCCTCGAAGAGGAGCCCACGGCCCGCGAGGGCATCGCCCGCATGCTCCGCGAGGCCGCCGCCGAGTACACCGACCGGTCCCATCCGCAGGGCTGCATGATCATCCACGCCGCCATCAACTGCACCAACCCCGATGTCGAGGCGTTGCTGCGGGACCGGCGCAACGCCAACATCGCCGCCATCGAATCCCGGATCCGGGCGGACATCGCGGCCGGGCTGCTGCCGGCCGGCACCGACGCCGCGGCCCTGGCCCGCCACACCGGCGCCGTGATCCAGGGGATGTCCCAGCAGGCCCGCGACGGCGCACGCCGGGAGGAACTGGAAGCGCTCGCGGAAATTGCCATGTCCATCTGGCCCCACGACTGACCCGGGCGGGCTAGGCTGCGTGGCATCGCGGGCCGGCGCCTGTCACGGCGCGGACGCTTCCGCACCATGGACACGCCGACGTGGTCTAGTCCAGAATCGAACAACAACAAGCCTCCGTCTTCCCCGCACAGGAAGGCGGACCGAGGATCCGGTGCTCTCTGCCCTGACTGCCCGGCTCCTCGACCTTCGGCCGACCGGGACCGCACACCCCACGGCCGTTGATGCTCCGGGCTGCGGTGCCGGGAGGGTTGAGGGTCCCTTCCAGGCGCCGCGGCCCGCGGGTGTTTTTCCGGCCACCGTCAGGCCCCGGGTACGCTCGCACACGTGCCCTCCATGAACGAACTCGTACGCCAGCACACCGCCCTCGACGACTCCGACCTCGAGTGGCTTCACCTGCTGGTCTCGGAGTGGCAGCTGCTCTCCGACCTCTCCTTCGCCGACCTGGTGCTCTGGGTGCCCACCCGGGACGGCACCCGGTACGTCTCGGTCGCCCAGATGCGGCCCAACACCGGCCCGACCTCCTACCAGGACGACATGGTCGGCCACCTGGTCCCGCGCGGCCGGCGGCCGATGCTGGACGCGGCGCTGGACGAGGGCCGGATCGTACGAGAGGGCGACCCGGAGTGGCGCGAAGAGGTCCCCGTACGGGTCGAGTCCATCCCCGTACGGCGTGAGGGCCGCGTCCTCGGCGTGATCGCCCGGAACACCAATCTGCTCACCGTGCGCACCCCGAGCCGCCTGGAGCTGACCTACCTCCAGAGCGCCTCCGACCTCGCGCAGATGATCGCCGCCGGCTCCTTCCCGTTCCCCGGCCAGCAGGTCGACATGGACGCCTCCCCGCGCGTCGGCGACGGCCTGATCCGGCTGGACGCGGACGGCGTCGTCCAGTACGCCTCCCCGAACGCCCTGTCCGCCTACCACCGGCTCGGCCTCGCCGCCGACCTGGTCGGTCACCACCTCGGGCAGACCACCGCCGAACTCGCCCCGACCCGGGGCCCGGTGGACGAGGCGCTGGCCAAGGTGGCCAGCGGCTGGGCGCCGCGCGAGTTCGAGATCGAGGCGAACGACGGTGTGATCCAGTTCCGGGCCATCCCGCTCAAGCCCAAGGGCACCCGCATCGGTTCGCTGGTGCTGCTCCGGGACGTGACCGAACTGCGTCGGCGCGAGCGGGAGTTGATCACCAAGGACGCCACCATCCGGGAGATCCACCACCGGGTGAAGAACAACCTCCAGACGGTCGCGGCCCTGCTCCGGCTCCAGGCCCGGCGCATCGAGTCCGAGCGCGGCCGGGAGGCGCTGGAGGAGGCGGTCCGCCGGGTCGGCTCCATCGCGATCGTGCACGAGACGCTGTCGCAGAACCTGGACGAGCGGGTCGAGTTCGACGACATCGCGGACCGGGTGCTGGCCATGGTCGCCGAGATCTCGCCGGGCAAGGTCACCGGCCGGCGCACCGGACGGTTCGGCATACTCGACGCCGAAGTGGCCACCCCGCTGTCCATGGTCCTCACCGAGATCCTGCAGAACGCCTTGGAACACGGCTTCCGCGAGGGCGACACCGGCACGGTCGAGGTCTCCGCGGTGCGCGGCGGCACCACCAAGGAGGCCCGGCTGCTGGTCACCGTCCAGGACGACGGCGTCGGCCTGCCCGAGGGCTTCGACCCGCACCGCTCGGGCAACCTCGGTCTGCAGATCGTACGGACGCTGGTGGAGGGGGAGTTGGGCGGATCCTTCGACATGGTGCCGGCGTCCGGGCGCGGGACCCGGGTGATCCTCGACATCCCGGTGCGGGCCCAGAAATAGGCGACACCCTGCTCTCGGCGGCGCCTTGAGGGCGGCAAATGAGCGGCAACCCGCTCGTGCTTCAAGGTGTTTGTCGCAGCAGTCACCGCGAGGACGCGTTCGGGCACAGCAAAAAGCCCCGGACCGCCATTGGTCCGAGGCTGATGCTCGTTGCTGCTCTGCTTTATCGCTAAGCGCTCCGGGGGAACTGCGCGCTGCGGCTCGGGGGCGGGAGATGCGTACGTGCTGTGCGCGCCGCCAAGCTCAGGCTGTCAGCAGGGGTGGGTATGTCAGGCGGAGGCCTGACGGGCCCGGTTGCGGGCGGCGCGGCGCTTCATGGCGCGGCGCTCGTCCTCGCTGAGACCACCCCAGACGCCGGAGTCCTGACCGGACTCGAGCGCCCACTGCAGACACTGCTCGATCACCGGGCAGCGACGGCAGACGGCCTTGGCTTCCTCGATCTGCAGCAGCGCAGGACCGGTGTTGCCGATGGGGAAGAAGAGCTCGGGGTCTTCCTCGCGGCAAACGGCGTTGTGACGCCAGTCCATGGCTGCTACCTCTCCTTGGTATTACGTGCAGGTTGCTTGTGAATGTGAACGCTTTCACGAATCCCTCAACAAGTGAAGGGCCGACCGCCGAGTTCACACCCGGCGTGGTCCTTGGTTTGAAGAGGGGTTCCGGTGATCAGTGGAGGCCGGTGTTGCGGGCCGTCCCGATCGCCACGTAGAGACTCGCAAACCTCGGCGGCGGATACAACCCCTTCCGGAAAGTTTTTTTTGATTCCTCGGTGTCGACTAGGTCACAGCCGTACTTCCATGGGGTGGATCCTGGCCTAAACGTTCGAGTGAAAGGACTTTTGCCCGTTCCGCTCACACAATCACACGCAGTGCACGGCGTACGCCTGTGAACGTCACGCTCGTACGCAGGCCAAGGTGGTCACCGTCCATCTGGAGGGGCAGCGGCACCTTCGAATGCAAGGTGAACTGATCCAGATCATGCAGGGAGACCGCGTGCTTGCCGTGCGGTCCGCGCTCGGGGGACGAAGTGAGCAACTGGGTGCCATACCGGGCAACCGCGGCCGTCGAGAGACGGCTGAGACCCAGCACGTCGATGCCGGTGTCGAACGACGCCTTGGGTGACGTGTACATCGGGCGATTGCCGAGGTACGTCCACGGGGACGTGTTCGAGACTATGGCGACGACCAGATCCTCGACGGGGTCCGCGCCCGGACGTTCCAGGGTGATCGTGCCGTTGCGGCGGTTCGGCTCGCCCAGGAACTGCCGGACCACCTGCCGGACGTAGAGCGCGTGGGTCGACTTCTTCCCGCGCTCGCGCTGCTGCTCCACCCGGCCCACCACGCCCGCGTCGAAACCGAGCCCGGCGTTGAAGGTGAACCAGCGGGCCGGCACCGCCTCGTCCTCGGTGCCCGGCGGACCCGACGTCAGCCCCAGGCCGACGATCCGCTCGGTGCCGTCGCGCAGCGCGTCCAGCAGCGCGCCGGTGGCCTCCACGGGATCGTTGGGCAGGCCCAGCGCCCGGGCGAACACGTTCGTGGAACCGCCGGGGACGACGGCCAGACCGGGCAGGTGCTCCGGGTCCGGGCCGGCGTGCAGGAGGCCGTTGACGACCTCGTTGACCGTGCCGTCGCCGCCGAGCGCCACCACCAGGTCGATGTCGTCGCTCTCCGCCGCCTGCCGGCCGAGGTCGCGGGCGTGACCGCGGTACTCGGTGGTGACCGCCTCCAGCTTCACCTCGCTCGCCAGCGCGTGGATGAGCACATCACGTCTGCGTGCGCTTGTGGTGGTAGCCGCCGGATTGACCACGAGAAGTGCACGCATGCATGGCAGCGTACCTACTGGGGGGTATCGGGCCCAGCCCGAGGTAGGGATCCGGTAAGAGACGGGGCGTGAGCCTGAACACGCTCCGCCGGGCGCGCCCCCGGGTACCCGGCCGCCGCCGGGGCGCGACGGCTACCCTTCTGGGGTGAGCAGTCAGCAGAACCCCGCCCACCGGCGGCGTGACGGTCACCAACC
>NZ_JACBWZ010000308.1 GCF_013870595.1 Streptomyces sp. WELS2
CTCGCCAGGAACACGGCGGCGCCCGCGAAGTCCTCGGCCAGGCCGTTGCGGCCCGCTGCATCAGCGCGCCCTCCGGCAGCCGCGCCATCAGGGCCCGTTCGGCCGCCCTTACCGTCTCCACGCTGCACGCAGTACGCATGGCATCGAGTCTGCCCCCGAACCCGCACCGTCCACACCCGCGGCGCCGGTCCGGTCAGCCCTCGGCGACCACCACGGCCGAGGCCACGCCGGCGTCGTGACTGAGCGACACGTGCCAGGCCCGCACGCCCAGCTCGGCCGCGCGCGCGGCCACCGTGCCCTTCACCCGCAGGCGGGGCTGCCCGCTGTCCTCCACGTACACCTCGGCGTCGGTCCAGTGCAGTCCCGGCGGTGCCCCGAGCGCCTTGGCCAGCGCCTCCTTGGCCGCGAACCGGGCCGCCAGCGAGGCGATGCCGCGCCGTTCCCCGCTGGGCAGCAGCAGTTCGTGCTCCACGAACAACCGGCCGGCCAGCCCCGGCGTCCGCTCCAGGGACACCCGGAACCGGTCGATCCCGGCGACGTCGATGCCCACCCCGATGATGCTCATGCCGAGCACCCTACGACCCCGTCCGGCGGCGTCACGGCGACACCACGTCGCCTACGCTGCGGGCATGACCTCATCGAACGCTTATCTCTCCGGCCTGTTCTCGCTGGACGGTCGCGTCGCGCTGGTGACCGGGGGCAGCTCGGGCATCGGGCGGGCCGTCGCGGGGGCGCTGGCGCGGGCCGGGGCGAGCGTGGTGATCGTGGCCCGGCGCGAGAAGGAACTCGCCGAGACCGTCGCGGAGTTGACGGCCGACGGCTGCCGGGCGGCCTGGGTGGGCGGCGATCTGGGCAGCCGGGACGGGGTGCGCGCGGCCGCCGAGGACGCGGCGGCGGTGTTCGGGGAGCCCGACATCCTCGTGAACTCGGCGGGGATCAACCTGCGTCCGCCGCTGGGCGAGCTGGGCGAGGACGTGTGGGACGCCACCATGGCGGTGAACCTGGAGGCGCCGTTCCTGCTGGGGCAGCGGTTCGGGCCGCGGATGGCCGAGCGGGGCTTCGGCCGGATCATCCACATCAGCTCCCAGCAGGCGCACCGGGCGTTCGTGCAGAGCGGCGCCTACGGCGTGTCGAAAGGCGGGCTGGAGTCGCTGGCCCGCTCCCAGGCCGAGGCCTGGTCGCCGTACGGGGTCACCTGCAACACCCTCGTCCCGGGCTTCGTGATGACCCCGCTGAACGCGCGGCTGTCGGCCGACCCGGAGCGGGTGGCGGCTCTGGCCGCGCGCACGATGACCGGCCGCAACGGCCTGGCCGAGGACTTCGCGGGCGCCGCCGTGTTCCTGGCGAGCGGCGCATCCGCCTATGTCACCGGCCAGTCGATCCACGTGGACGGCGGCCTCTCCGTCCACTGAGCGTCCGCGTGCACCGCCTTGGAGATCACGACCGGGCGGTGTCCCAGTAGCCTTCCGGGTGACCGGCGTCGCGCACGTCAGCGCGGCGCCCACGCACACAACGGGAGGACAGCACCTTGAAGTCGAGGTTCCTGGGCAGCGCGCTCACCACCGCCGCTCTCGTCGGCACGGCTCTCACCGGGACCGTCGCCGGCGCCGGTTCCGCGTCCGCGGCGTCCCTGCCGAGGGACTGCAGCAAGGCGATCATCAACGTCAAGGCCAAGGAGACCGTCAACGTCCGCACCTCCCCCAAGACGACCGCCACGGCCGTCGGCATCTGGGGCAAGGGCCGCAAGGGCACGGTCTGCAACGACGGCAAGGCCTACAAGGGCGGCTCGTACAAGGCCTGCGGCAAGACGAGCGACCTGTGGTACTACGGCGGCGACAAGAAGACCGGCTGGGTGCCGAAGACCTGCATCAACTGGTGACCGTGGAGCCGGCCCGGCCGGCACGACGGGACGGGGCGAACGGTGTCCGGCCGTTCGCCCCGTCCCGTTTCCCTCTCACTCGACGCCGACGGCTCCGTGTCACTCCACGGTGACGGACTTCGCCAGGTTCCGGGGCTGGTCCACCTCGTTGCCCCGGGCCGTGGCCAGCTCGCAGGCGAACACCTGCAACGGCACGGTGGCCACCAGCGGCTGGAGCAGCGTCGGCGTGGCCGGGATGCGGATCAGGTGGTCGGCGTAGGGGACCACCGTCTCGTCGCCCTCCTCGGCGATGACGATGGTGCGGGCGCCGCGCGCGCGGATCTCCTGGATGTTGGACACGATCTTGTCGTGCAGCAGGGACCGGCCGCGCGGGGACGGTACGACCACCACCACCGGCAGGTCCTCCTCGATCAGCGCGATCGGGCCGTGCTTCAGCTCGCCGGCGGCGAAGCCCTCGGCGTGCATGTAGGCGAGTTCCTTCAGCTTCAGCGCGCCTTCCAGGGCGACCGGGTAGCCGACGTGCCGGCCGAGGAAGAGGACGGTGTTCTTCGTGGCCAGGGTGCGGGCCAGCGCCCGGACCGGCTCCATGGTCTCCAGGACCCGTTCCACCTCGTGCGAGATCCGGGACAGGTCCTTGATGACGGCGTGGACCTCGTCGCCCCACTTGGTGCCGCGCACCTGGCCGAGGTACAGGGCGACCAGGTAGCAGGCGACGAGCTGGGTGAGGAACGCCTTGGTCGAGGCGACGGCGACCTCGGGGCCGGCGTGCGTGTACAGCACGGCGTCGGACTCGCGGGGGATGGTCGAGCCGTTGGTGTTGCAGATCGCCAGCACCTTGGAGCCCTGTTCGCGGGCGTGCCGCAGCGCCATCAGGGTGTCCATGGTCTCGCCGGACTGGGAGATGGCGATCACCAGGGAGCGGCCGTCCAGGATCGGGTCGCGGTAGCGGAACTCGCTGGCCAGCTCGACCTCGCAGGGGATGCGGGTCCAGTGCTCGATGGCGTACTTGGCGATCAGGCCGGCGTGGAAGGCCGTACCGCAGGCGACGATGACGACCTTGTCGACCTCGCGCAGTTCCGAGGGGCTGATGCGCACCTCGTCCAGGGTCAGCGAGCCGCTGGGGTCGATGCGGCCGAGCAGGGTGTCGGCGACGGCCTTGGGCTGCTCGGCGATCTCCTTGAGCATGAAGTAGTCGTAGCCGCCCTTCTCGGCGGCGGAGGCGTCCCAGTCGACGTGGTAGGAGCGGATGTCGGCGGGGCGGCCGTCGAAGCCGGTCACCGTGACGCCGTCCCGGCGCAGTTCGACCACCTGGTCCTGGCCCAGCTCGATCGCGGAGCGGGTGTGGGCGATGAACGCGGCGACGTCGGAGGCCAGGAACGCCTCGCCCTCGCCGACGCCCACCACCAGCGGGGAGTTGCGGCGGGCGCCGACCACCACGTCCGGATCGTCGGCGTGCACCGCGACCAGGGTGAACGCGCCTTCCAGCCGGCGGCACACCAGCCGCATGGCCTCGGCGAGGTCGGCGGTGGCCGAGAACTCCTCGGCGAGCAGGTGGGCGACGACCTCGGTGTCCGTCTCGGAGGTCAACTCGTGCCCGCGCTCGCCGAGTTCGGCGCGCAGTACGGCGAAGTTCTCGATGATGCCGTTGTGCACCACGGCGACCCGGCCCGCGTTGTCCAGGTGCGGGTGCGCGTTGGCGTCCGTGGGGCCGCCGTGGGTGGCCCAGCGGGTGTGCCCGATGCCGGTCGAGCCGGTCGGCAGCGGTCGTTCGACCAGCTCCTTCTCCAGGTTGACCAGCTTCCCGGCCTTCTTCGCGGCGGCCAGCCCGCCGTCCGCGAGCACGGCGACCCCCGCCGAGTCGTAGCCCCGGTACTCCAGCCGCTTCAGCCCGGCCATCACGACATCCAGCGCCGACTGTGACCCTACGTATCCCACGATTCCGCACATGAGCGGCAGCCTAAGGGCCACAACCGATCAGAAACGGCCGTACCTTGCCCGGATTCAGAAATTCCCACCGTCGTACGAAGGGTCACGGGGGCCGTCCCGGCGTCGACTCGGTGGACGAAAGCCGGTCAACATCAGAAGACCAGCACATGGACCACACAGCTCTCCAACAGGAAACACACAGCGCCCACACAGCAAGAAGAGCTGGTCGGCGAGCACCTCGGCAGACACGACCGCACACAGGAGTCACACGACTTCGCGCCAGGTCGCATCGGACCGGAAGGTAAACGCCTGTCCGAACCCGCGAGCGCCTGCCTAAGATATCGCCGCGCGCCGACGGAGCCCGACCCTCTCCGTCCTCCCGCGCACCACCGAGCGACCGGGGGAACGGCGTCGCTCACGGGGAGGGAGCGCACCACCATGCCGACGTACCGGCTGACCGCGGACACCAACGCCTGCCCCAGGCGGCGTTTCTAGCCGCTTTCCGGCACCACCGCTTCTCCGTGCGCTGCGGCCGCTTTCCGACCCGCACCCCTGACACATGCAGAAAGGGACTCTTACTCTTCCGTGCGCCTGAAACCATATTTACGCCTGCCCAGAAGACGGAGATTACGCGTGCCGGCCCCTGCCGTGACCTGCGTCGCCGCACTGGCCGTGGTCGCCGGCATCGCGGTACAGCCAGGCTCGGTACGGTTGCCCGCCCAGCCGGTGAGCGATGAAACCTACGGGTGGTACGAGGACACCGCCGCGGAACAACTGCGGCAGGACCAGTGCCTGATGAGCGATGTCCTGCGGCTGGGCGGCGCGTCGATGGCCGCGACCGCCCAGGGCGGCCTGAACCAGCCCACCGACAAGCTGCACGTGCTCGCCGACCGGCAGCATTGGCAGAAGACGCCGCTCGCTGTCGCGTTCCAGAAGGACCGGGACACCGCCGACCAGGAGCTGAGCGATCTCGCCGCGTTCCAGGCCGGCTGGGGAAAGCCCCTGGACGGCCTCGCGGTTCCCGGAGGGTTCAGTTCCTTCGACTTCAGCACCCCGCCCGACGGCAGGAACGGCTTCTACAACCAGACGGGCTTGACGGCTTGGGCAGCCGCCCGGTTCTGGAAAACCGAGGACGACTTCTACCAGGACTCCACTCCGAAGGCCGACGACAAGACCCGCAAGGCTGTCGAGGAGCTCGGCAACCCTCTCTACGCCGAGGACCCCCAGCCGGTTCCGGGTCACTGGCCGGAATGGGACCGCGCGAACAACGAGCACAAGGCATTCGAATGGATGTTCCACGCCATTGATGGCATGGGCGCGGACGATGCCCGTGTCTTCCTCTCCTCCGGTGGATTCCCGCGCACGGCTCCGCAGCCGGGTACGCCGGAGTTCCGCATCGCGGTGGAGGACATGAAGTCACGTTTCGCCGCCTGCGGTTGGCGCGACCCGCTGGACCCCGACAAGGTGCTCGGTGACATCACGTCCGCCGCCGCCGACGAGTGGCAGCGGGAAATCGCTTCCCAGGCCACCCAGCGCAACCAGATCATCGACGCAAACAAGACCGCGGTCGAGGCCCTCGCCAAGGGAGCGAAGGCACTCGGCGACATGCTGGGCCACTCCTGGACCGCGGACCACCTCGCACGGTGGCAGGCCTACTGGATGCCTGGCGGTGTCGGCTGGGTGGGCAGCAGCCCGACCGTCATCGAAGTGCACGCCGCACAGGGCAAATGCCTGGACGTCCAGGGCGGCAAGACGGCGAACGGAACACCGGTCCAGATCTTCACATGCAACGGCTCGTCGGCGCAGCAGTGGGAGGTCTACGGCAGCGACGACAGCCTCCACCTGCAGAACATAGGGTCCCTGAAGTGCCTTGACGTCGACAAGAACACCCCGGCGAACGGTACGAAGATCCAGGTCTGGTCGTGCAACAACGCTCCCTCCCAGACCTGGCAGTCCACGATGCGCGGTGCCACCAGCCTGAAGAACACCGGTACGGGCAAATGCCTGGACCTGCACATCTTCGACAACGGCAACGACGCGCAGCTCTACACCTGCAACGGCACCGCCGCTCAGCAGTTCGACATCACGCCGCTGAGCCACAACGGTGACGACAAACCGGGCTACCCGGACAAGACGCAGTTCGACAAGGCGAAGGCCGGGGTCGTCGCCGCCCAGAAGGGCGCCAGGCAGCAGCGTGCCGTGATCAAGGCCCAGCTCACGGCCGCACGGCAGGCCGCGGCCTTGTCGGACACGGCGATCCAGGCCGCGTACGGCATCGCGGACACCAATGGGGCACCGCGGGGTCGCGGGCTCCTCGTGGGCCAGCAGAAGGACCAGGTCACCAAGGGAGCGGTGGCCGCGCTGGAGGCGCTGGAGAAGGCCGGTGAGACGGCCGATGCCGCAACCCGTGCCGCCGCCGGGGACAGCGCGACCATCTCCCAGCGAGCGCTGGCTCAGGCCGCACAGGCGAAGGCGGAGTTCCGCAAGGAGGCCGCGAAGGCTGCCGAGTGGCAGGCCAAGGCCGCCGCGGACGCCGCCAGGCTGCACCGGGACAACACCAAGCAGGACAAGGAAACCGCGGAGGCCAGACTCGCCGACGCACTCACGGCCGAGGGGGACGCCAAGGCGGCTGCCGCCGACGCGCACGCCAAGCGGCTCGCGGCCGAGGCCGAGGAGAAGACGGCCCAGGCGGAGAAGGAGGAGGCCGCGGCCAAGCGCGCCGAGGCCGCCGAGCACAAGAAGAACGCCGAGTCCGAGGCGGTGAACGCCAAGGACGCCAAGGACAAGGCTGAGGCAGCGGAGAAGACGGCCGCGAGCAAGCGGGACGACGCCGTCAAGGCGCGCGACCACGCCCAGGACATGCGCGACGACGCCTGGGACGCCGAGCAGAAGGCCGAGGCGGCCCGTGCCAAGGCCTACGCCAAGGAGGCCTACGCCGACTCACTCGTCTCCGGCACCGCCGCCGAAGCGGCCCGCGCCGCCGCGAACGACGCGGACAAGGCCGCCGACGACTCCGATG
>NZ_JACBWZ010000309.1 GCF_013870595.1 Streptomyces sp. WELS2
GGGCCGTACGAGACCCTGGCCGGCCTGGTCGCCACCGAACTGGGCCGGATACCCGCCGTGGGCGACAGCGTCGAGGTGGCCGGCTGGCACCTCGACGTCGTGGACGCCTCCGGCCGCCGGGCCGCCCGGCTGCTGCTGCACGCGCCCCTGGACGACGAACGCACCGGCATCGCCCGGGAGAGCGGCGCAACCGGGCGGGGCGCCGGAACCAGGTGGCGGGACAGGGCCGGACACGACCACGGGACCCGCGGGACGCGGGAGGGGACGCGATGACCGTCGTACAACTGCTGATCGGCCTGTCGACCCTCGTCGTCAACGCCTTCTTCGTGGGCGCCGAGTTCGCCCTGATCTCGGTGCGCCGCTCGCAGATCGAGCCGCTGGCCCAGGAGGGCGACCGCCGTGCCCGCAGCGTGCTGTGGGGCCTGGAGCACGTGTCCGCGCTGCTGGCCGCCGCGCAGCTCGGCATCACGCTGTGCACGCTGGTGCTCGGTGTGGTCGCCGAGCCGGCGATCGCGCACCTGCTGGAGCCGGCGTTCCACGCGGTGGGCGTGCCGGTGGGCGCGGGGCACGCCGTGTCCTTCGTGATCGCGCTGACCCTCGCCACCTATCTGCACATGCTGTTCGGCGAGATGGTCCCCAAGAACATCGCGCTGGCCGAACCGGTGCGCAGCGCGCTGCTGCTCGGCCCGCCGCTGGTCACGCTCTCCCGGGCGCTGCGTCCGGTGATCTTCGCGATCAACGCGTTCGCCAACGGGCTGCTGAGGCTGTTGCGGGTGGAGGCCAAGGACGAGGTGTCGGCCACCTTCACGGACGCCGAACTCGCCGAGATCGTCAAGGACGCCGGCCAGGCGGGCCTGATCGACGACCGGGCGCAGGAGCGCCTGCACGACGCCCTGGAGCTGGGCAGCCGGCCGGTGCGGGACGTGGTCGTCCCGCTGCGCCGGGTGGTCTACGCGCGCGTCGGCGTCACCCCGGAGCAGGTGGAGCGGCTGTCGGCCGAGTCGGGGTTCTCCCGTTTCCCGGTGGTCGACACCGGGCGCCGGATCGTGGGCTATCTGCATGTGAAGGACGCGCTGGACGCCTCGCCCCGGGACATGCCGTTCCGGCTGCGGGACATGCGGCCCATCGCGCGGGTCCGGGAGAGCACCCCGCTGGACGACGTGCTCACCGCGATGCGCGGCAGCCGCACCCACCTCGCCGCCGTACTCGGCGAGGACGGACGGCTGGCGGGCCTGGTGACCATGGAGGACGTGCTGCGGCAGCTGTTCGGCCAGCCCGCGGCGGGGTGACGCGCGGGGGCGCGGGCGGGGCTCCGGGGCGACCGACCGGCGGGTATGGCGCCGGGATACCATCGCTGTCGCCATGCAGACGAATCCCACCACTCCCCCGCACACCAGCCTGGTCGCCGTCGGCGACTCCTTCACCGAGGGCATGTCGGACCTGCTGCCCGACGGCTCCTACCGGGGCTGGGCGGACGTCCTCGCCGCGCGGATGGCCGCCCGCACGCCCGGTTTCCGCTACGCGAACCTCGCCGTCCGCGGGAAGCTGATCGGGCAGATCGTCGACGAGCAGGTGGAGGTGGCGGCGGCCATGCGGGCCGACGTCGTCACCCTGGTCGGCGGGCTGAACGACACCCTGCGCCCCAAGTGCGACATGGTCCGGGTGCGGGACCTGCTCACCGAGGCCGTGGAGCGGCTGGCGCCCTCCTGCGGGCAGCTGGTGCTGATGCGCAGCCCCGGCCGCCAGGGCCCGGTGCTGGACCGGTTCCGGCCGCGCATGGAGGAGCTGTTCGCCTGCGTGGACGAGCTGGCCGGCAAGCACGGCGCGGTGGTGGTCGACCTCTACGGCGCGCCCGCGCTGGCGGACCCCCGGCTGTGGGACGTGGACCGGCTGCACCTGACGGCGGAGGGGCACCGCCGGGTCGCCGAGGCGGTGTGGCAGGCGCTCGGGTACGAGCCGGAGGACGCCGAGTGGCACGTGCCGATGCCGGCGACGGCCCCGCCGGACTGGGTGACGCGCCGGATCGCCGACGTACGGTTCGCCCGGCAGCACCTGCTGCCCTGGATAGGCCGCCGGCTCACCGGCCGCTCCTCCGGCGACGGCCGCCCGCCCAAGCGCCCGGAACTGCTGCCCTACGAGGCCGGCGCCTAGGGCGCGTCTGCGGCGTGATCCGGACGACAGGCCCCGGGTCCGGTCGTCCGGCTCCCGCCGTCCGCCCGCAGGGGTCCGACGGCAGGGCCCGGCCTCGAAGTGGCGTACGTCTCGTAGCTTCCGCCCATCGGGGGCATGGCGCTGGCCTGCACGAATCGCCAGTAGAATCTGGTCACGTGACTTCAGCGCCCGCCAAGCCCCGCATCCCGAACGTCCTCGCCGGACGGTACGCCTCCGCCGAGCTCGCCACGCTCTGGTCGCCCGAGCAGAAGGTGAGGCTGGAGCGCCGGCTCTGGCTCGCCGTGCTGCGGGCCCAGAAGGACCTCGGCATCGAGGTGCCGGACGAGGCGATCGCCGACTACGAACGCGTGCTGGACACCGTCGACCTGGCCTCGATCGCCGAGCGCGAGAAGGTCACCCGGCACGACGTGAAGGCGCGGATCGAGGAGTTCAACGACCTCGCCGGGCACGAGCACGTGCACAAGGGCATGACCTCCCGTGACCTCACGGAGAACGTCGAGCAGCTGCAGATCCGGCTCTCGCTGGAGCTGACGCGGGACCGTACGGTGGCCGTGCTGGCGCGCCTGGGCAAGCTGGCCGGCGAGTACGCCGAGCTGGTCATGGCCGGCCGCTCGCACAACGTCGCCGCGCAGGCCACCACCCTCGGCAAGCGGTTCGCGACCGCCGCCGACGAGCTGCTCGTGGCCTACGGCCGGATCGAGGAGCTGCTCGGCCGCTACCCGCTGCGCGGCATCAAGGGCCCGGTGGGCACCGCGCAGGACATGCTGGACCTGCTGGGCGGGGACGCCGCCAAGCTCGCCGAGCTGGAGCACCGCATCGCGGGGCACCTCGGCTTCTCGCAGGCCTTCACCTCGGTCGGCCAGGTCTACCCGCGCTCGCTGGACTACGAGGTCGTCACCACGCTGGTGCAGCTCGCGGCGGCCCCGTCGTCGCTGGCCAAGACGATCCGGCTGATGGCCGGCCACGAGCTGGTCACCGAGGGCTTCAAGCCGGGTCAGGTCGGCTCCTCGGCGATGCCCCACAAGATGAACACCCGCTCCTGCGAGCGCGTCAACGGCCTGATGGTGATCCTGCGCGGCTACGCCTCGATGACCGGCGAGCTGGCGGGCGACCAGTGGAACGAGGGCGACGTGTCCTGCTCGGTGGTGCGCCGGGTCGCCCTGCCGGACGCCTTCTTCGCCCTGGACGGCCTGCTGGAGACGTTCCTGACGGTGCTCGACGAGTTCGGCGCCTTCCCCGCGGTGATCGCCCGCGAACTGGACCGCTACCTGCCGTTCCTGGCGACCACCAAGGTGCTGATGGGCGCGGTGCGGGCCGGTGTCGGCCGGGAGGTCGCGCACGAGGCGATCAAGGAGAACGCCGTCGCCACCGCGCTGGCCATGCGCGAGCAGGGCGCCGAGCGCAACGACCTGCTCGACAAGCTGGCCGCCGACGAGCGCCTGCCGCTCGACCGGGAGCGGCTGGCCGCGCTCATGGCCGACAAGCTGTCCTTCACCGGCGCGGCCGCCGACCAGGTCGGTACGGTCGTCGCCCGGATCGAGGAGATCGTGAGGCAGCGCCCGGAGGCGGCCGGTTACACCCCGGGAGCGATCCTCTGACCCGCGCGCCCCGCACCCCGCGCTTCACCCAGGCGGAGCTTGAGGCCGCCCGCGACCGTCTCGTCCCGGACGTGGTCGCGGACGGCCTGCGCGTGCTGTTCTGCGGCATCAACCCCGGGCTGATGTCGGCCGCGACCGGCCACCACTTCGCCCGCCCCGGCAACCGCTTCTGGCCGGTGCTGCACCTGTCCGGCTTCACGCCCCGGCTGCTGAAGCCGGCCGAGCAGCACGAGCTGCTGTCCTACGGGCTCGGCATCACCAACGTCGTGGCCCGGGCGACCGCGCGGGCGGACGAGCTGACCGCCGACGAGTACGCGGAGGGCGGGCGGCTGCTGGCCGAGAAGGTGTCGCGGCTGCGGCCGGGGTGGCTGGCCGTCGTCGGCGTGACCGCCTACCGCGCCGCCTTCGGCGACCGCACGGCCAAGGTGGGCCCGCAGGAGCGGACCATCGGCGACACCAGGATCTGGGTCCTGCCCAACCCCAGCGGGCTGAACGCGCACTGGACCCCCGCCACGATGGCGGAGGAGTTCCGGCGGCTGCGCGAGGCGGCCGGCGCGCCCGGCTGACCGGCCGGATGCCCGCAAGGCCGGGCACGGCCGCGTGGCGCCTTCCGTGCGCGCCCACCTCTGAGCAGCGATCACCCCGAACGGCTCATCGTTCACTGTCGTACGTCTGTACGCGCCTCGATCCACCGGTGTACGGTCTCGGGCCGATGGGTCTTGGGAGCGCTCCCATCGTGCTGTTCCCGCTTCACACGAGGAGGAACGCTTTGAAACGCATTGTGGCCCTGCTGGCGACCTGCGCCACGGCTGTGGGTCTCACGGCACTGCTCGGCCCCCAGCCGGCGGCGGCCGCCACCGGCTGCAAGGTGGACTACACCGTCACCAGCCAGTGGCAGGGCGGCTTCCAGGCCGGGGTGAAGGTCACCAACCTGGGCGACCCGGTCACCGGATGGACGCTGAAGTTCGCCCTGCCCGACTCCGGGCAGAAGCTCGTCCAGGGCTGGAACGCCACCTGGTCGCAGTCCGGTTCCACGGTCAGCGCCGCCGGCACCGACTGGAACCGCACCCTGGCCACCGGCGCGTCCGCCGACCTCGGCTTCACCGGCTCCTTCACCGGCTCCAACCCCGGCCCCTCGGCGTTCACGCTCAACGGCGTCGCCTGCACCGGCTCCACCCAGGAGCCGCCGCCCGGCACCGACCCCACCCCGGGCACCGGCACCCCCGTGGGCGTCAACGGACAGCTGCACGTCTGCGGCGTCAACCTGTGCAACCAGTACAACCGCCCGATCCAGCTGCGGGGCATGAGCACGCACGGCATCCAGTGGTTCGCCAAGTGCTACGGCAACGCCTCCATGGACGCGCTGGCGAAGGACTGGAAGGCCGACCTGCTGCGCATCGCCATGTACGTGCAGGAGGACGGCTACGAGACCGACCCGGCGGGCTTCACCAGCCGGGTGAACAACCTCGTCGACATGGCCGAGGCCCGGGGCATGTACGCCCTGATCGACTTCCACACCCTCACACCGGGCGACCCCAACTACAACCTGGACCGCGCCAAGACCTTCTTCGCGTCCGTCGCCGCCCGCAACGCCGCCAAGAAGAACGTGATCTACGAGATCGCCAACGAGCCCAACGGCGTGAGCTGGACGGCCATCAAGAACTACGCCGAGCAGGTCATCCCGGTGATCCGGGCCGCCGACCCGGACGCCGTGATCATCGTCGGCACCCGGGGCTGGTCCTCGCTGGGCGTCTCGGACGGCTCCAACGAGACCGAGGTCGTCAACAACCCGGTCAACGCCACCAACGTCATGTACACGTTCCACTTCTACGCCGCGAGCCACAAGGACGACTACCGCGCCACGGTGAGCCGGGCGGCCTCCAAACTGCCGCTGTTCGTCACCGAGTTCGGCACGGTGAGCGCCACCGGCGGCGGGGCGCTGGACCGGTCCAGCACCACGGCCTGGCTGGACCTGCTCGACCAGCTGAAGATCAGCTACGCGAACTGGACCTACTCCGACGCGAACGAGAGCAGCGCGGCGCTCAAGCCCGGCACCTGCGACGGCACCGACTACAGCAGCAGCGGTGTGCTGACCGAGTCCGGGGCGCTGGTCAAGAGCCGCATCAGCACCGCCGATTCCTTCCCCACCAGCTGATCCGCCGAAGGGCTCCGGCGGGACCGGATTCCCGTACCGACAGTTGGGAGCGCTCCCAGAGGATTCCGGCCCGGACCCGTCTCACGGCGGGTCCGTCTCCGTCACTATGCCGAGCAACTGGAAGGGAAACTCCTTGTCCCACTGGGAGACGCCGAGGGCGACCCAGCGGTCCGACTCCGGTGCCCGCCACAGCAGGACGTCCGGGACGTGACCGCTGAGTCCGGCCCAGGGTTCGGCGATCTCCTCGCCCGCCATGGTCCGGTCGAACACGCTGTGGAGGCTGAAGTGCTGCGGACCGCCCCACCGTTCGCCCAGCCGCTCGGCGAGGCCGTCCCGGTCGGCCTCGTACTGCGCCTCCGTCTCCTCCCGTTCGCTGCCGTCGCCCTCCCAGAACTCCTGGCTCGTCTGTAAGGCGGCTATGTGATAGCCGGGCCCGCTCTCACCGTGCTCCGTCCTGCCGGGCACCGCCGGGAACTCCCGGGTGCACAGCAGCTCGACGAGGGTCAGGCACTCCGCGATGTCCATGCGGTCCAGTAAAGCGGGCACCACTGACAACTGGCCTCCCGTCAGGCGTCCCGGCGCCGTACCCTCCAGGCGCCCGCCGCGAGGGCCGCCGCCGTCCACAGCGCGGTCACCCCGAGCCCGCTCCATGGGCCGAGGGCGCCGTCCCAGTCGCTGTGCAGGGCCACTTGGCCGGCCCGGTCGGGCAGGAAGTCGGCGACCGTGCCGGACAGGTCGCCGATGACGAAGGACACGATCAGCAGGAACGGGATCAGCACGGACAGGGTGGCGACCGAGCTGCGCAGCACGGCCGCCAGCCCGGCGGCGAACAGGGCCATCAGCGTCAGGTGCACACCGCAGCCGGCCGCGCCGCGC
>NZ_JACBWZ010000031.1 GCF_013870595.1 Streptomyces sp. WELS2
TCTCGCGGTCGAATGCCGGTGGCCTGCCGCCTCGGCTGCCCCGGCGGAGCCGGTGTCCGCGCTGGTCTGCGGGGACGGGGATCACGGCCCGGATGCCGCGCTTGCGTAGGTGCTCGCGGATCGCGCGGGAGGAGTACGCCTTGTCGCCAGGACCCCATCCGGCCTGGTGCGGGGCCGGCCGCGCGGGCGGGGAACACGCAGGCGGGCCATGACCTCGGTGAAGGCGGGTGCGTCACCGGCCTGGCCTGCGGTGAGAACGAACGCCAGAGGCCAGCAGCAGGCGTCGGCGGCGAGGTGGATCTTCGTGGTCAGTCCGCCGCGGGACCGGCCGATGGCGTGGTCGGCGGTTTCGCCGGCCGGGGGCCCCTTTTTGCGGGCTCCGGCCGCGTGCTGGTGAGCCCGCACGATGGTGGTGCGACCACAGACTTTGCTTGTCACAAGCCGGGGATAGTTGGCAACAAGATCACCGACTGGCCTCAGGGTAATCGTACAAATGCTTCGCTGGCACGGCTCCGCTGACTGAGGACTGTGCGAGGAGGCGATGTCCTGCCGTGCTCACACGCCGACGACTGGCTGCGTCAATGTCCACCGCAAATCGTCAGACGCCTGGTCTTCACCCCAGCAATTCAGGACGTGTCTCCGCTTCAGGCGGTCGAGGGTGCCGTGGAGTGTTCGCGGTGTGGGAGCTGCCGGGGCTGTACGGCTGGTCGGGGCCCACTGTCGACATGGACGTCGACGAGGAGGAGACCCGGCAGAAGATGAGCCAGGAGCTGACCGACGTGCTCGACGCGGAGGCAGCAGGCTCCGTGCGGACCCATGTGGTGCACGGCAATGCCGTCGATGTCCTGTTGCGGGCCGCCGAAGGAGCCGAGGTCCTGGTGGTGGGCAGCCGGGGCAGGGGCGGGTTCGCGCGCGCTCTGCTCGGCTCTGTCAGCCAGCACGTGTCGCAGCATGCGAGCTGCCCGGTCGTGATCGTACGTTCTCCCAAGCAGTAGCCACAGGCCACGGACTGTGGGGGCCGGCTCACTGGAATGCCGCGTGAATCTCCTGCTCGGTTGCCTCGTGTGACACGAGCAGAAGTTCGTCGCCGGGAAGCAGCTGCACCTCGGGGCCCGGGACCGTGGGCCGGCCCTCGCGTACGACCGTGGCGACCACGGTGCCGGCGGGTAGTTCGATCTCGCCGAGCTTGTGTCCCGCTGCCCGGGATTCCTCGGTGATCGCGGTCTCTATGACCTCGACGCCCGCCTTGCTCAGCCGCAGCAGCGCCACCGTGTCCGTGGCACCGGTGGCGAGCGGAGCCGGACGCCGGGCCGAACCAGCAGGTAGACGAGCAGCTGAGCGATGGCCGGGATTGCCAGAGGAAGCCGGAGGCGGTACACCCCGACCGCAAGCCGGACCGGGGAAACCCGTTGCCCAATCAGAGCCGGACGACGATTGAGGCGATGTCGTTGCGGCCACCACTCGGGACGCCGAGGCGGGCCAGGACGGTGTCGGCGAGCTGTTCGGTGCCGAGCCGGGCGCACTCGGTCAGTCCCGGGCCCCAGGCCGGCCTGCCCTGCCCCCTGAACGGCACAGCCTCCGCAGGGCCGGCGCCATTACCCCTGTGAGCTCGGCCCCGTCGCATCAAGGGCGGCAGCGGCCTGGTCGGCGAGGGTGACGGCGACCAGTCGGGCTTGGAGATCAGGGTGGGCCTCTTGAGCGGGCGTGAGCATGAACCTGCCCTGGAATCGGCCGCCTGCGCTGGCCCGCAGTTCGATTTCTTGCTGAGGCCAGCCGCGCTGGTCGATGTCCCAGCGTTTGCGGCCGACGGTGACGCTGCCGTCTTGTTCCAGACGGGCGGGGTGGCCGAGGAGGGAGCCGTACTCGAACCGGCACCCCCGAAGTTGCAGCAGCTCGGTGAGTTGCCGCTTGACGTGATCGACCACCGCGTCGGCGGATCTGGTGGTCTGGGCGAGCTGGGCGGTGTCGTGGACACGGGCCAGGTAGTCGGCATCCGTGACGACGAGCACCTCCAGCCGCCGGGCGCGGGCGGCCAGCTGCGACACGGCCAGGCCCACCGCCAGCAGCAGGACGGCCGTGGTGATGTCCGCACCGCGTTTGATGCTGAAGCTTTGGTACGGACGGGTGAGGAAGAAGTCGAACCACGCGGCCGACGACAGGGCCGCCAGGGCGCCGGCGAGGCGGTTGCCGGCAACGGCGATCGCGACGACGGCCACGACCATGATCAGGGCCAGGTTCGTGCTCGACACACCGCCCCGGAACGGCACCAGGATGAGCGCCAAGAGCAGCGGACTGGTCACGGCTGCTGCCAGCGCGATGCGATCACGAAGCGGAAACCTGGTCACCGGCGTACCTCCCATCCCTTGCTTACCACGCTGCGTCCCTTATGTCCGTGTGGCCTCAGGAACCCTCGCCGTACGTGAGGAGGCCGGGGCACCCCCGCGATGACTTCTGCAACCGCGACCGACAGGGGGGCCATCAGTCGGGGACAGATCGCCGCCGCGCCCGCCGGAGCCCTACGCGGCCTGACCGGCCCGCCGGCTGATCGGCGGGCCGCCTGACGTCAATGACTCGTCAAGCAGATGCCCGAGCGCACCAAGAAGTCGATAATGGGGCTTGTTCGGCGAACTGTCGGGGTTTGTCCTGAATGGGCAGAGTTCTATCGACCTCACCTCGTCCCTGGACCCAACGCCGCAGGTCAGCCGTCCCTGCCTGTCATCGCTACGGGGGTGTTGCACATGCCGGATCTTGGATTCATCGTCCTCTCCATCGCCGTGTTCGCCCTGATCGGTGTGATCGCTAAGGGCGTGAGCCGACTGTGAGCCCGGACAACATCGTCGGCCTGGTCGTCGCCGTCTGCCTGGTGATCTACCTGATCCTGTGTCTGATCTTCCCCGAGAGGTTCTAGCTGCGTTCCGTACGGTGCGCAGCCGGAGAGGTTCTCCATGGACGCCACTCTCGCGGGCTGGCTGCAGATCATCGCCCTGGTCGGTGCGCTGGCCCTGACCTTCCGCCCGCTCGGCGACTACATGGCCCACGTCCTCACCTCCGCCCGGCACTGGCGGGCCGAGCGCCTGGTCTACCGGGTGGGCGGTGTGCAGGCGGACTCCGAGCAGACGTGGCCCGGCTATCTGCGCAGCGTGCTTGCGTTCTCGACGGTCTCGGTGCTGTTCCTCTACGGCTTCCTGCGGCTGCAGAGCCATCTGCTGCTGTCCCTCGGCACGAAGCCGGTCAGCCCCGACCTGTCGTTCAACACCGCCGCAGCCTTTGTCACCAACACCAACTGGCAGGCGTACTCGGGCGAGTCAGCCCTTGGCCATCTGGTGCAGATGGCGGGCCTGGCGGTACAGAACTTCGTCTCGGCGGCGGTCGGGATCGCCGTGGTGGCGGCACTGATCCGCGGGTTCTCCCGGAAGAAGACCGACCGGGTCGGCAACTTCTGGCAGGACCTCACCAGGGTCGTGCTGCGGGTACTGCTGCCGATCTCGGTGGTCATGGCGGTCGTGCTGGTCGCCGCGGGCACGGTCGAGAACTTCCACGGCTTCGAGTCGATCACCACCATCGCCGGACAGCACCAGTCCGTCCCCGGCGGCCCGGTCGCCTCCCAGGAAGCCATCAAGGAACTGGGCACCAACGGCGGCGGGTTCTACAACGCGAACTCCGCCCACCCCTTCGAGAACCCCGATCCGTTCACGAACTGGTTGGAGATCTATCTGCTGCTGGTGATCGGCTTCTCGCTGCCGCGGACCTTCGGAAAGATGGTCGGCGACAAGCGGCAGGGGTACGCCATCGTGGCCGTGATGGCGCTGATCTGGGCCGCCTCGGTGGCCGTTGTCACCGCCAACGAACTGCACAGCGTGAGCAGCTCGGCCGGACATGCGGCCGACGGGATGATGGAAGGCAAGGAGCAGCGGTTCGGGCTCTGGGCTTCCGCCCTGTTCGCCGTGTCCACAACCCTGACCTCCTGCGGAGCGGTCAACTCGTTCCACGACTCGTACACGCCGGGCGGCGGCGGTCTGACGATCTTCAACATGATGCTCGGCGAGATCGCACCGGGCGGCACCGGATCCGGCCTCTACGGCATCCTGGTCCTAGCCGTCGTGGCGGTCTTCATCGCCGGCCTCATGGTCGGCCGTACGCCGGAGTACCTGGGCAAGAAGCTGCGCGGCCGGGAAATGAAGTTCGCCTCGCTGTACATCCTCACCACCCCGGCGATCGTGCTGGCCGGCACCGGTGTCGCGATGGCGCTGCCGGGTGAGCGGGCGGCGATGCTCAACCACGGTCCGCACGGCTTTTCCGAGGTGCTGTACGCCTTCACCTCGGCCGCCAACAACAACGGCTCCGCGTTCGCCGGGCTGAGCGCGAACACCGTCTGGTACAACACCGCGCTCGGGCTGGCGATGCTGCTGGGCCGCTTTCTGCCGATGGTGTTCGTGCTGGCGCTGGCGGGCTCGCTGGCCCAGCAGCAGCCGGTGCCCGTGACCGCGGGCACCTTGCCCACCCATCGGCCGCAGTTCGTCGGCCTGCTGTCCGCCGTGATCCTCGTCGTCGTCGGCCTCACCTACCTGCCCGCGCTCGCGCTGGGGCCACTCGCGGAAGGGCTGCACTGATGCCCACCACCGGCGTGGAAGCCACGGCACCGACGGGTCCGCCGAGGACCGAACCGCATCGGGTCTCCGGGGGGATGCTGGAGCCCAGGCTGCTGCGCGCCTCGGTGCCAGGCGCGCTGCGCAAGCTCGACCCGCGCCTCATGGTCAGGAACCCCGTGATGTTCGTGGTCGAGATCGGAGCGGTGCTGACCACCCTGTCGGCGATCAAGGACCCGAGCGTCTTCGCCTGGGGCATCACCGTCTGGCTCTGGCTGACCGTGACCTTCGCCAACCTCTCCGAAGCGGTGGCGGAGGGACGCGGCAAGGCGCAGGCGGAGACACTTCGCCGGACGAAGAAGGACACCATGGCCCGCCGCGTCATCCGTGCCGGGCGGCCCGGGGCACCGGAGGTCACCGAAGAGGTCCTGGGCACCGATCTCCGGCTCGGCGATCAGGTCGTGGTCGAGGCGGGCGAGATCATCCCCGGTGACGGCGATGTGGTCGAGGGCATCGCGAGCGTGGACGAGTCGGCGATCACGGGCGAGTCGGCGCCGGTGATCCGCGAGTCGGGCGGCGACCGCTCCGCCGTGACGGGTGGGACGAAGGTGCTCTCCGACCGCATCCTGGTACGGATCACCTCGAAGCCCGGCGAGACCTTCATCGACCGCATGATCGCGCTGGTGGAGGGGGCGGACCGGCAGAAGACGCCTAACGAGATCGCGCTCAACATCGTCCTGGCCTCGCTGACCATCGTCTTCCTGATCGCCGTGGTGACCCTGCAGCCGTTCGCCGTCTTCGCCGGCGCCGAACAGTCCATCGTCATCCTCGTGGCGCTGGTCGTCGCCCTGATCCCGACCACGATCGGCGCGCTGCTGTCCGCGATCGGCATCGCGGGCATGGACCGGCTGGTGCAGCGCAATGTGCTGGCCATGTCCGGACGCGCCGTGGAAGCCGCGGGCGACGTCAACACCCTGCTGCTGGACAAGACCGGCACCATCACCCTCGGCAACCGGCAGGCCGCCGAGTTCCTGCCGGTCAGCGACGTCGACCTCGCAACACTCGCGGACGCCGCCCAGCTGTCCTCGATCGCCGACGAGACACCCGAGGGGCGCTCGATCGTGGTCCTCGCCAAGGAACGCCACGCCCTGCGCGCACGCACCGAGGGCGAGCTGGCGCACGCCGAGTTCGTCCCGTTCACCGCGCAGACCCGCATGTCGGGGGTGGACCTCACCGACGAACCCGACAGCCGTTGTCTCCGTAAGGGCGCGGCCACCGCGGTCATGCGCTGGGTCCGCGAACACGGCGGCCACCCCACCGACGAGGTCGGCCCGCTGGTCGACGGCATCTCCGCTACGGGCGGCACGCCGCTGGTCGTGGGCGAAGTGGTACGGCAAGCAGGGGCCGAGACCGCCCGAATCCTCGGAGTGATCCACCTCAAAGACGTCGTCAAGCACGGCATGCGCGAGCGTTTCGGCGAATTGCGCCGCATGGGCATCAAGACGGTCATGATCACGGGCGACAACCCGCTGACCGCGAAGGCGATCGCGCAGGAGGCCGGCGTGGACGACTTCCTCGCCGAGGCCACACCCGAGGACAAGATGGCCCTCATCAAACGGGAGCAGGCGGGCGGCAAACTGGTCGCGATGACCGGTGACGGCACCAACGACGCCCCGGCCCTGGCCCAGGCGGACGTCGGCGTGGCGATGAACACCGGTACGTCGGCCGCCAAGGAGGCCGGCAACATGGTCGACCTCGACTCCAACCCGACCAAGCTCATCGAGATCGTCGAGATCGGCAAGCAACTCCTGATCACCCGGGGATCGTTGACCACGTTCTCCATCGCCAACGACATCGCGAAGTACTTCGCGATCATCCCGGCGATGTTCGCCGGGGTCTACCCGGGCCTGCACCGTCTCAACATCATGGGCCTGCACAGCCCGACCTCGGCCATCTCCTCCGCGATCATCTTCAACGCACTGATCATCATCGCGCTGATCCCGCTCGCTCTGCGCGGCGTCCGCTACCGGCCCTCTTCCGCGGCCGCGCTGCTGAGCCGCAACATCTGGATCTACGGCCTCGGCGGCCTGGTGCTGCCCTTCCTCGGCATCAAGGCCATCGACCTCATCGTCCAGTTCGTCCCCGGACTGCACTGACCGACAAGGAAGGCGATCTTCGTGCTCGGCTCTCTCGCCCATGTGGTCCGCCATCACCTGGCGGCGCTGCGCATGCTGCTGGTCTTCACTCTGATCACCGGCATCGCCTATCCGCTGGCCGTCATTGGCATCGCCCAGGGCCTCTTTTCACACCAGGCCAACGGGTCCATGATCAAGGACAACGGACGCCCGGTCGCCTCCGCCCTCATCGGCCAGAACTTCGACCTACCGCTGCGCACGGGCCAGAACACGCCGGTGCCCGATCCCAGATGGTTCCAGCCCCGCCCGTCCGCGGCGGGTTCCGCCGGCTACGACCCGACCAGCTCCGGCGCCTCCAACCTGGGCCCCAACAACGCCACGCTGGTCAGGACGATCGCCGAGCGCCGTGCCGCCGTGGCCGCGTTCGACGGCGTCCGGCCGAGCAGCGTTCCCGCCGACGCGGTCACCGCCTCCGGCTCCGGCCTCGACCCTGACATCTCACCCGCGTACGCCTACGAGCAGGTGAACCGGGTGGCGAAGGCCCGCGGACTGGACCCGGCCGCGGTCCGCAGGCTCGTCGCCGCGCATGTCAGCGGCCGCCGGCTAGGTTTCCTCGGTCAGGAGGCTGTCAACGTCGTCCGGCTCAACCTCGACCTGGCAGCAATGAAGTGACAATCAGTCCTGATCGAGGGGCCGTCCGGCGCAAGGAGAGAGACAGAGATGAGACGACACGTGCTGGTCGTCGAACACGAGCCGCACCTGTTGCGTGCCCTGGACGTCAGCCTCACCGCGCAGAGCTACGCCGTCGCCACCGCGCCAGACGCAACCAGCGCGCTGCGCCTGGCCGCCGGCAAGCCGCCCGACGCGGTCATCGTCGACCTCGACGATCTCGACCCGCCGGACGCGGACGGCGCCGACCTCATCATCGGTCTGCGGTGCTGGTCGTCCACACCGGTCATCGTGCTCTCGGAGCACACCGGACCCAGCGACGTCGCCGAGGCGCTGGACGAAGGCGCCGACGACTACGTATCCAAGCCGTTCGCCATGGAGGAGCTGCTGGCCCGGTTGCGTGCCGTCCTGCGTCGTACGGACCGCGGTGGCGGGCCGCGGATGGTCAGCGTCGGTGACTACGCCGTCGACCTGACCGCCCGCACCGTGGTGAGTGCTGCGGGCCGTGGCGAACCCGTCCACCTCTCGCCCACGGAATGGCGGCTTCTCACCCCCCTGCTGCGCAATCCGGGCCGGCTGGTCACCGGCCATCAACTGCTCCGTGACATCTGGGGGCCGGGCCACGACGAGCATTCGAACTACCTCCGCATCTACATCTCGGGCCTTCGCCACAAACTCGAACCCGACCCGGCCCATCCGCGCTACCTGGTCACCGAGCCCGGCATGGGCTACCGCTTCGAACCCGGCGGAGACATGGCACGGTGAGCTTGGGGGACCCGGTCGCCGTCGATGTCCCGGCCGCCTGCCACGCTCGCCCGACGGTGACGAACGGACTCGCCGGCCTGCACCGGACCGCAGAACGGCGTGTCGCCGTCTACTGAGTGGCTTCGCCGCCCCGGCTGTGCTCGTGCCGGTCCTCATGGCCGCCACCACCGATGCGCCGCAGTTGCCGTGTCTCCTCCTCGATGCGGAGCTGGCCGGTGAACGCCCGCAGGAGCCGGGCGTCCTCGGCGCTCAGACGGGCGCCTGCCAGCGCGAGGGTTCGGCCGCCGGCCAGAGCGACGGTGAACCCCGCGTCTTCCGGGGCCGCCGGTGGGCAGGGACCTGCCGCCGCTTCGGCCTCCCATCCGCCGTCCGTCGGAAGCAGGAGTACGACACCCTCCAGATCGAAGGTGCGGCGCAGGGCGTCGACGAGGTCGGCGGGTGTCGCGGTCCCGGCCGCGAGCACGTCGGCCACCAGTCGGGCACGGTTCTCGGCCTCCGCCTGAGCCCGGGTCACCTGGAGCGCCCGTCTGGCCAGGCCGTCGACGAGGAGACAGACCGTGACGCCGACGACGGCGAAGACGAACAGGCCGACGAGATCGATCGGCCGGTCGACGCGCAGGCTGTAGTAGGGGCGGGTATAGAGGAAGTCGACGGCCAGAAAGCCGGTCACCGTCGCCAGGGCGGCCGGCCCGACACCGCCGACCAGGGCCGCCAGGACAACACTGAGGAGCGTGCAGAGCAGCGCTCCTGCCAGGCCGAGACTGCCTCGGACGGGCAGCAGCAGCGCCGTCACCGCCGCGGGAGCGAGCACGGACAGCGTCCAGCCGATCGCGGTACGCCGCACCGGCAGGGATACCCGCCTCCGGCGCACGGGGCGAACCAGGCGGGGCAGCCGGGCGGTCAACCGGTGTCTGGGCGGCCTGCGCGGCGGGATGACGTGGACCTCCACCGGTCCGGCCGCCCGGACGACCCGGTCGATCACCGAGCCGTACAGCATCTGGTAGCCATGACTGCGGCGGCTGGCGCCCAGGACCAGCTGGCTTGCGTGCTCCGCGCGCGTGAAGTCGAGGAGCGCACGGGCCACGTCCTCTCCGGCGACCCGGGCGTACCGTCCGCCGAGTTCCGCGAGCAGGCGGCGCTGGCCGTTCAGCCAGGGCGGGTCGGGCTCCTTCAGTCCACCGGGGTTGCGGACGTGGACGCCGACGAGTTCCGCTCCTGTTCCGGCCGCCAGTTGAGCGGCCCGGTGGAGGATTCGCTCGCTCTCCGCCTCGCCGGTGAGGGCGGCGATGATCCGCGAGCCGCGGCGGGTGGTCGGGGCGCCCGGGCCGGTGGCGTGGTCGTGGGCATGTTCGCGGATCCACTGATCCATCAGCTCGCGCAGTACCGTGATGTTGCCCGGGCGGAAGAACCCGGCCAGCGCCCACTCGGCTGTGCCGGGCGGGTAGATCCGTGTCAGCCGACGGCGCAGGGACTCGGGGTCCAGGTCGATGACATCGACTCGGTCGGCCGCATCGGCGACCGCGTCGGGAACCGTTTCGTGGACGGGCACACCGGTGAGCTCCTCCACCTGATCACTGAGGCTCCGCAGGTGCGCGACGTTCAGCGCGGAGACCACGTCCACACCCGCGTCCAGCAGTTCCTCGACGTCCTGCCACCTCTTGTCGTGGCGACTGCCGGGCGCATTGGCATGGGCCATTTCGTCGACCAGAACGGTCTGCGGGTGACGCGCCAGAATCGCCTGCACGTCCATTTCACCGAACCTGGCACCGCGGTGGGCGACCGGCTTGCGGGGTACGACCTCCAGGCCGTCCAGACCGGCCGTGGTGTCCTGGCGATCGTGGGTCTCGGCCAGCCCCACCACGACGTCATTCCCCAGTGCGGCCAGGCGGCGGCCTTCCGCCAGCAACGCACACGTCTTGCCGACCCCCGGGGCCGTACCCAGGTACAGATGCAACCGGCCGCGCATACCGTCACCGCCAGGAAGCGACTGCGAACGCGTTCACTTCGAGCATATGCAACCCCTGCGGCGGGATCCCGATGACTTGAGGCGTCGCTGGTGCCGGCAAGGGCTTGTCGGACGCACGGAACTCAATCCGCCACTCGACGCGCTGCTCTTCCGCTCGCGGCCGCCGCGGGCAGGCTCAGCACGGCGGTCAGGCCACCACCGGTCGTGGCTTCCCACCGCAGTTCGCCACCGATCAGCTGCGCGAGGTCCGCGCACAGGCGCGGCACCAGACCGGTGACCGGAATCGGGGCACCGACGGCCTCCCTTGCTTCGGCGTCGATGGGACCGTAGTCGGCCAGCCGGATCTCGACATGGCCGTCGGCCGTCCCCACGGCCACGGTGGGCGGCACGCCGTCGGCACTGCGGCGCAGTGCATGGGCCGCCAGATCGGTCACCACCCGCGTGAGTACCGTGGCGTCCGCGATCACGTCCGGGAGATCCTCGGTCATCTCCAGTGTCAGAGTGTGGCCGCCCGGGCCGAGATCGCCGAGGGCGACCACCATGACCTCGTCCAGGTCGACCGGTCGCAGATGCACGTCCAGGGCGCCGGCATGCACCCGGCTCAGGTCCAGCAGGTCGCCGACGAGCGCCCCGATCCGGCGGACGGCCTGCTCGGACCGATCGCACAGCGCGGCCCACTGCGCGTCGGTCGCGGGCGTGGGACGCTCCCGCAGCCGCTCCAGCACCCTCTGCGCCGCCGCGACCTCCGCCTCCAGGTCGCTCGCGGCAGCCTGCATCGCTTCCGCACGACGCCGGTCGGAGGCGGCCCGCACGCCCAGTGCCTCGGCCTGCCGGCGGCTGCGCCAGCTTTCCCAGGACGCCGCCACCTGAGCGGCGCAGCCATGCAGCAGGCGCCGGTCGTCCGCATCGAGAGGCCGGCCACGCGCGGCCAGCACCAGCTCATCGCTCACCGACACCACCACATCCGCCTGCTCCGGACGCTCGGGCGGACCGGCACCCGAACTGGCGGCGACGAACCACTCCCGGCTGTCCGGCCTGTCCCTCTGCAGCAGGCCGAGTGCCTCAAGGCCGAAGGTCGTACGGACGCGTTCCAACAGGGACGGCAGATCGTCCCGATCACGCAACGCCGAGGTCGCCAGTTCCGCGAATACTCCTGCCTCGGCGGAAGCCCGAGCATGGCGACGAGCATGCCGGGCCGACCGCTCGACGGCGACACTGATGGCGGCGGCCACGGCCAGGAAGACCACCAGGACGGCTGCGTCCCCGACACGTGCCATGGTGAGCGAGTGCATCGGCTGTACGAAGAAGTAGTCGGCCAGTACACCGGCGGCAAGGGCGGCGGCCAGCGCCGGGAAAAGGCCGCCCACCAGCGCGACGCCCACCACCGTCATCAGGTAGATCAGCAGCGCACCGGCCAGCCCGAACCCGCGTACGGCGGTCAGGAGCACGGTCAGCACGGGCAGCAGCACCACTGCCAGCGCCATCCCCCACCAGACGCGGACCCGCCCGAGACCACCTGTCAGCGCAGGCAGGGCCGGCATCTTGGCTCGCTCCCGGCGCTCGTGCGTCAGGACGTGCACGTCGAGGCCGCCCGCGTGCCGGGTCACCCGGGCCACCACACGGTCTCCAAGCAGCTCGTACAGCGGACGGTACGACCCGCCCAGCACGATCTGCGTGGCGTTCTCCGCACGCGCGAACTCCAACAACGCCTCGGCGACGTCCGCGTCCACCACCTGGTGGTAGCTGCCGCCCAGCGACTCCACCAGGGCCCGGTGCCCGGCCAGCACCATCGGATCGGCCTCCCCCCGGCCGTCGTCGCGCGCCACGTGCACCGCCAGCAGGTCACTGCCCGGGATCCGGGCCGTGATCCGCACCGCACGCCGGATCAGCGCCTCCTCATCGCGCTTGCCCGACAGCGCGACGACGATCCGCTCCTTCGTCTCCCACGGCGCGACGATGCCGTGCTCCGCGCGGTATCGCTGCAGCCCCTCCTCGACCCGGTCCGCCACCCACAGCAGCGCCAGCTCCCGCAGCGCGGTGAGGTTGCCCGGCCGGAAGTAGTGGGTGAGGGCCACCTCGACACGATCCGGCGGATAGACGTTGCCGTGGACCATACGGCGCCTGAGCGCCTCGGGGGTCATGTCGACCAGCTCCACCTGCTCGGCACGCCGCACCACCTCGTCCGGGATCGTCTCCGCCTGTCCGACCCCGGTGATCTCCCGCACCACGTCCGCCAGCGACACCAGGTGCTGGATGTTGAGCGTGCTCACCACGTCGATCCCCGCGTCCAGCAGCTCCTCGACGTCCTGCCACCGCTTCTCGTTACGGCAGCCCGGGACATTCGTGTGCGCCAGCTCGTCGACGAGGGCGACCTGCGGCCGGCGCGCCAGCACGGCGTCCAGGTCCATCTCCGTGAACTCGATTCCCCGGTACACCATCGTCCGACGCGGCACCAGCTCCAGTCCCTCGGCCATCTCTGTCGTCAACCGACGACCGTGCGGCTCAACCAGACCGATCACCACATCGGTGCCACGCCCCCTGCGTCGCTGCCCCTCGGCCAGCATCGCGTACGTCTTGCCCACCCCGGGAGCCGCACCCAGGTACACCCGCAGACGCCCTCGAGCCACCACCGACCACCTCCTGCCCCGCCCCTCAGCGCAGCCCAAGCCCGGCGGCAACCGGGAGCTGATCCACTGTCCATACTGCGACCGCTTGGGCGCGACTACCACGAGGGCCGCCCCAGACACGGGCGGCTTGCAGAGGGAAGGCACGGCGGCCGACCGGCTCACCATGAAGACCCTGTTGTGTCGACGTACCCGCGACGCCGACGTCGGTGACGACCGCAGGCTCCTACAGGGCAATCACTCCGCGCCGGTCGCCGCTGAGGGCCGGTCCACGCGGCCGAAACACGGATGCAGCACACATGGCGTGGATGGGGCATGGCAGTCTCGGCCAGCCGGTTCGTTCCGAGGCCGCCGGCGCCGCGGACGGCCAGTGCTGTCGAAGATCTTGACGTCGGCCCGTCGTCGAGTGCTGCGGGGCCGTAGAGGCTCGACCGGCGTTCGAGAAGTCGGCGAGTGCAGTGACACGGTGATGCCCTTCGGGGGTGGACCGGTCACTGGCGGGCGGCGGGGGCTTGCGGGTGCGGCAGTCGGGTGATGGTGCTGAACCGTGCTGCGCGGCGGCGTAGGTGCCGGTGACCGGGGGCCGGTTGCGGGCGCGCCGGTGCACGCGCGGTCCGGTAGAAGATCCGCTTGGCGAACTCGACGAGGAGCAGGTAGACGACGACCATGGCGGCCACGGCGGCGAAGAAGCCGGCCGGGAGCAGTTGGAAGCCGAGGACACGGGCCAGTGGGGTGGCAGGCAGGGTGGCACCGAGGGCGACGACACCCAGCGCCGTGAGTGTGAGGGGCAGGCTCGGGCGGCTGTGCCAGAAGGGGACGCGACGGGTGCGGATGGCGAAGACGACCAGGGTTTGTGTGGCGAGGGACTCCACGAACCAGCCGGTGTGGAACTGGGCGGCGTCAGCGTGGAAGACGCCCAGCATCACGGCGAAGGTGACGAAGTCGAACAGGGAGCTGATCGGTCCGAAGCAGATCATGAAGCGCCGGATGAAGGCGATGTCCCAGTGCGCGGGCCGCCGCACCTGCTCCTCGTCGACCTGGTCGGTGGGGATGGCGAGCTGGCTGGTGTCGTACAACAGGTTGTTGAGCAGGATCTGGGACGGCAGCATCGGCAGGAAGGGCAGAAACAGCGAGGCACCGGCCGCGCTGAACATGTTGCCGAAATTGCTGGACGTGCCCATCAGGACGTACTTGATGGTGTTGGCGAAGATGCGTCGCCCCTCGGCGACCCCGTCCGCCAAAACCCCGAGGTCCTTCTCCAGCAGGATCACGTCGGCCGCGTCCTTGGCCACGTCGGTGGCCGAGTCCACCGAGATGCCCACGTCGGCGGCGTGCAGCGCGAGGGCGTCGTTGACGCCGTCGCCGAGGAAGGCGGCGTCGCCACCGGTCTTCCGCTGGATCCGCACGATGCGCGCCTTGTGCTCGGGGCTGACCCGGGCGAAGACGGTGGTGTCGCGGATAGCTGTGGTGAGTTGCTCGTCGTCCATGGCGTCCAGGTCGTTCCCCGTCAGCACCGCGGCGTCGGTCAGCCCCAGGTCGTGGCAGACCTTGGCGGCGACCGCGGGGTTGTCCCCGGTGACGATCTTCGTCGTGATGCCGAGCGCACCCAGCCGCGCCAGAGCCTCGGCCGCGTCGTGTTTGGGCGGGTCGCGGAAGACCAGCAGGCCGGTCAGGCGGAGGCCCCGCTCGTCGAGGGCACTGATTGCGGTTGCGGGGTGGGCAGGGCGGGTCGCCACCGCGACGACTCGGTTCCCGGCAGCGAACTCGGCGTCCAGCACCTCGCGGACCGGCTCGGGGACCTCTGCGCAGCGTTCCAGTACCGTCTCCGGGGCTCCCTTGGTGATGAGCAGGGTGTCACCGGCGGGATCGGTGACGGTGACGGAGACCATCCGCCGCTCATGGTCGAAGGGCAGGACGCCGGTCCGCGTCCAGCCGCTCAGCGACGAGCGCTGGGCGGCCGCGGCCGGTGAGTCCCACAGAGCGTCGTCGAGCGGGTTTCCGCCCACAGGCCGGCCCCGGTCGTCCACGTCCGTCTCAGTGCACAACAGGCCGAGGCGCAGCACTTCTTCCGCGAAGGTACCGGCGACGGGTACGGCCCGTATGAAGTCGATGCGTCCCTGGGTGAGGGTTCCGGTCTTGTCGGTGAACAGTACATCGACGTCGCCGAGGTCCTCGATACACACCAGCCGTTTGACCAGCACCTTGCGCCGGCTCATCCGCCGGGAGCCCGCGGCGAGGCTGGTGGAGACGACCGCGGGCAGCAGCTGCGGGGTGATGCCGACCGCGATGGCCAGGGAGAACAGCAGGGCGTCGATCAGAGGCTTGTGCAGTGCGACGTTGATGATGAAGATCGACGTGGTCAGTGCCCCGGCGACGTAGACCAGGAGCATGGAGAAGCGGCGCAGCCCCACCTGGAACTCGGTCTCCAGCTGGTGTCCGCTCAGTCCGGCGGCAATCTTCCCGAACTCGGCTTCGGCGCCGGTGGCGACCACGACGCCACGACCGCTTCCACAGTGCACCACGGTGCCCATCAGGGCGCAGCCGGTCAGATCCGCCAGCGGCGTGCCGGGCGGCACAGCAGCGGTGTCCTTCGCGACCGGCAGTGACTCACCGGTCAGCACCGACTCGCTGCACTCCAGCCCCGCGGTCACAAGCAACCGCAGATCCGCGGGCACGATGTCGCCGAGCCGCAACTCGACCACATCACCTGGGACCAGGGCGATGACCTCCACCTCCTGTGGTCGCCCGTCGCGCAGCACGACCGCCCGGTGCCGGATCTTCGCGTGCAGCGACTGGGCGGTCTTCTCCGCCCGGAACTCGTTGACGAAACCCAGACCGACGGAGAGCGCCACGATCACCCCGATGATCACCGCGTCGCTGCGCTCCCCGACGAAGTACGACACCACGGCCGCGGCCAGCAGCAGGCCGAGCAGCGGGGACCGCACCTGATGCCACAGCACCAGCCACGCCCGGGCCCGGTGGGAGTGGACGGCGTTCGGTCCCCAGCGCTTCAGCCGTCGTGCTGCCTCCTCCGACGAGAGGCCGGCGGCGGTCACCTCGAGATCACGGAGCACCTGCGCAGTGGGCAGGGCGGCCGCCGCGACGGCCCGCCCCCCGGCCGCCGGCCTCGCCTCGACAGCAGTCACCATCAACGACCACCGCCCGGGCTGTTGCCCTCCCGCATAGGGGCACGCGTCGACACAGAGCCGGACGAACGTCCCGCGGTGCCGAGCAAGCCGGGGGACGGCCCGGTGCACGGACTGTCTGGCAGTGGCCTCACACTCCCACCTTCCACCCTTCGCCGCTCACGGCCCCATGGGTCAATCGGGCCCGGTCTGGGGGACGTGCTGCCCATCGTGCGGTGTGCTCCGGTCAGTCGGTGTGACGGCCACGAGACCGCCCGACGAGTGAGGCAGCCCGCTGGATGACGGCCCAGCCCGGCGGTTGCCATCCCATGCGCGCGACGCCCGGCCGATGGCGGGGAACCCATACCCGCAGCGTCCGGGGACTGATCCGGCACCGCACGGGAGTCCGCAGGGTGACGGCCTCGCCGTCCAGCCCGACGGGGACGACCGGTGCATCGGCGTGGATGACGACATCGTCGGGTGTCGCCAGTCGGGCCAGTCCGTGCATCTGCCCGCTTCGCAGCCTGGCGGCCGTTTCGGCGGGTGTCTCCGCCCTGGCGGCCAGTACTCCCAGAAGCCCGGAGTCGAGCTGCGCACGCCTGTCGAGCCCGGCGGGGTCGTCGATCTGGTAAGGGTTGTTGCTCACCAGCACGGCGTCCGGCCGGTCCACGGTGAGCAGCCCGGCACGTACCACCAGCTCCGGCCCTTGGTGACGGGCCAGGAATTCCGGGAGGATCCGTACCATCGTGCCGATCTTGTCCTCCCGGTAGGCCGGGTCCTGCACCAGGGCGGCATACGCTCCGAACGACACGTTGTTGACGAACGCCCGCTCGCCGGCGTAGCCGAGATCCACGCGCAGCTCCACGCCGTCCGTCAGGGCCTCCAGTGCGGCCGAAGGGTCCTCACGGTCCAGGCCGAGATCCATCGCGAAGTGGTTGCGTGTGCCCACCGGAACGACGACGAAAGGCAGGCCGCTTTCCGCGGCCACCTCGGCGACAAGTGCCTGGGTGCCGTCTCCGCCGGCCACCCCGAGCAGATCCGCACCGTCATCCACCGCGCGTCGGGCGACAGCCGCCAGGTCCTGGGGCAGGGAATGATCGATCAGAAAGACCTGAGCCCCGAACGCCCGGGCCCGCTCCGCGATCCGGAACCGGCTCGCTTTCCCTCCGCCCGAACGCGGATTCACGATCAGATAGGGCCGCCGCGCGCCGGTCGCAGGTCGCGACGCGTTCTCGGTCACGGCACATGCCCAGAAGCCGCGTGCATCAGCCTGGCGCACGTCACTGGCGACAGCAGGACTGCCACGATCACGCCCGCAGATGGCGGGGGCGTCCCCCACCGGGCCGACGCTCCGGCGATCGCACCTGCGCCCACCGCCACCATGACACTCCTTCGACAGTCGCGGCCTACGGCACCAGCTTGCAGCTCGGCCCGCACATCCGCACTTGGGCCGTATGTGGTCGACAGGCCATCGCCTTGAGGTTCATCACGCCCTGGCGCCCAGGCAGCACTGACTCCCGGGGTGTGTCCGGTGGGTTGCGTTGGTGCACAGCCCTGTCACGCGGCCGTCGGTCGATATCTGGGCGCGCTGGGAGGAGATGACTTCGGTGCCCGGCGCAGCGACGTGGGCGCTTGGGGCCCTGGGTGACCTCGGCTCGATGAAGCCGAAACCCTTATCCGGGTTGAACCACTTGACGGTGTCCTGTGCCACGCCTTGCTCCTGCTGTGTCGTACCCGTGTCGGCGGTGCCGTTGTCGCCTCACGCCTCCGTCAGGCGAGCGGCCGACACGCCTGCTCTTCGGGACGGTTGCTCCGGGTCGTTCGTGAGCACGACGGACCGTGACAGAGAACGGCAGGACTCCCGGCCAGCCCAACAGTCGCACTCCAGCGGCTCCAGAGCCGGCCCGAACGTGCACTCCGGAGACCGCCGTCTCACACCACTTCCGACCCTTGGAGTAGAAGGCGAACACACTTCCTTTGACCGCGACGCGTCGGGTGGTATGGGGGAGGTGGTGGGCAGGACGTCGCAGGGGGGACGAGCTTCGGGTACCCGCCGGGCACGCGGCGCCGGTAGGTCGCGGGAGGCTCGCCGAGCGGCGCTACGGCGTCGCGGCTCGACTCGCTGGGGTTCGTCGCGACCTCGGTCCTGTCCTCCCAGAGTCCCAGGGGAACGGCGGCACCGGGTCGGAGTTCCGCCGCAGGCGCCTGTCGCGGGCATCGCTGGACGGTTCTTCTGCCGTGCCTGCCAGACCTGCGGCCGTTCACCGCCGCCGCTGCCTACCGCCCCGCCACCACACCCGGCCACCTCGGCGGAGACTGGTACGACGCGCTCCTCGTCCCTGACCGAGCCTGCGCAGCTGTCATCGGCGACGTAGTCGGCCATGACCTTCATGCCGCTGCCGCCATGGCCCAGATCCGCAACATGCTGCGCGCGCTGCTCTACGACCAGCGCACTTCTTCCAGCGCCGTGCTCGCCCATCTCGACCGGGCCCTTGCCGCGATCACTGACCTGCCCGTCACCACCGCATGCCTGGCTCGAATGGAACCCGCCCGGCGGGGCGCCTGGAGACTCTGCTGGAGCAGCGCGGGTCACCCACCACCCCTGCTGCTCACCCCCGACCACCGAGCTCGCTACTTGCATGCCGACCCGGACCTGCCCCTGGGTGTCGATATCGCACAGCCCCGCAACGACCACACCCACCCCGTCCCGCCCGGTGCCACCGTCATCTTCTTCACCGACGGGCTCATCGAGCACCCAGCACACCCCATCGACACAGGACTGGAACGCTTGGCCATGCTGGCCGCCCGAGGTGCCGCCCTGCCCCTGCAGGACCTCGTCCAAGGGCTGGCCGACCGCCACCCCAGCGACGGCCACGACGACATGGCCATCCTCGCCCTCCGCGCACCTGACGAGACAGCCGGCGCGTGATGGGTTGCCGTCTCCTTGTCATGCTGTGCGCGGGTCGACCAAGGCTTACGCGGGCGGCTTGGCCGTCCAGGTCGCGCAGGGGCTGCGCAGCGCTTCTGGGGTTGTCTTCATGGATGTTTCCAGAACGGTCAGCCGGTGTGCCGGGTTCCTGAGATTCGCGCCCATGACGGTGAGGTCCTCCGGCCCGGGAACGATGAGCCGCACGTGGGTGCCGCCTGCTCGCACGATGTCCGCTTCGTGCAGCATCCGCCGGGTCGCGATCCGGCGCAGGCGCCGCTCCACCCTGGCGGGAAGGCCGTGCGGGCGGTCCATCCGACGGGCGCAGGTCGGCGCCAACACGATCACCTCTTCAAGGCCCTCGCCGGCCAACAGATCGAGATTGGTGTCCGACCAGGCACAGCCGTCCACCAGCCGGTGCTCATCGATCTGTACGGGCGTGAACCACGCGGGAATGGCGCAGGAGGCCGTGACCGCTGAGGCGAGGTCGGCGGGAGGCGCGCCCGGCGTCCCGAACAGCGCGCGGGTACCGCTGTCGAGGCCCACCGCGACCACGCGCAGGGCGGGTTTGTCGGGCCAGTCGTCGACTGCGTCGAGCGGGCGGATCAGCTCGCGGATACCGTCCAGACTTCCCCGGACGGGTGGCGCGCAAGCGGCGCGCAGCATGGTGAACGGCAGATGGTGCGGATGCCTGGCCAGATCGCCGAGCAGTTTCAGCGAGCCGATCCCCGGCCTGGGAGCGTGCGGCCGTGCGCCACCCACCCAGGTGTCGTAGTCCACGAGGACTCCGCTCGCAGGGCCGGACGCCACCGCGACGCCCCGTTGATGGTCGCGCAGATCAGCTGGGCGCAACCCGATCGCCAGCATGGAACCCACGATGGCTCCCGCGGAGGTGCCCAAAATGACCTCCGCAGTAGGCGTATCCCAGTCGTGGGTTTCCTCCAGGGCACACAGCGCGCCGATCACCCACGCTGCCCCATGACTCCCGCCGGCCCGAGCACCAGACCCCTGCGCCCGCCTGACCAGGGCCCACAGTCTTCCCGGTCTTCATGACCTGTCCGGCATGGCGTCATCTCCAGCTGCCACCTCTCACACATCTGCCACCGAACCCCCAAGGCCACTCGGCCCACGTCTTGCTTGATGCCGCCGAGGGAGCTGAGCTGCTGATCATGGGCAGACCAAAGCACGTCCGGCCATGTGACTCCAACAGCGTCATCGCGTTCGAGCTGGGACGCCGCCCTGTGCCTGGATCGCGGTGATGGCGACGGTGCTTCCGATGTCCTGGACGAGGGCGCCGCGCGACAGGTCGTTGACCGGTTTGCGCAGCCCCTGCAGCACCGGTCCGACGGCGATTGCGCCGGCCGAGCGCTGAACGGCCTTGTAGGTGTTGAGGTCCGGGAAGACCAGCACGGTGGCGCGGCCGGCGACCTTCGATCCGGGCAACTTCGTCGCCGCGACCACGGCGTCCACCGCAGCGTCGTACTTGATCGGGCCCTCCACCGGCAGATCAGGACGGCGCTCGCGGACCATCTCGATCGCGGCACGCACCTTGTCGACATCCGCAACCTGCCCTGAAGCTCCGGTGGAGTAGGAGAGCATCGCCACCCTCGGCTCGACGTGGAACTGAGCGGCGGTCTGCGCTGACTGCAGGGCGATGTCGGCCAGCTGTTCGGCGTTCGGGTCGGGGTTGACCGCACAGTCGCCGTACACCAGTACCTGGTCCGGCAGGCACATGAAGAAGACCGAGGAGACGATGGAGACGCCTGGCGGGGTTTTGATCACCTCGAACGCGGGCCGGATGGTCGACGCCGTGGAATGCGCCGCCCCCGAGACCATGCAGTCAGCGAGGCCCTCGTGCACCATCAGCGTGCCGAAGTACGCGCCCTCCACGACCACGTCGTGCGCCAGCTCGACGGTCATGCCCTTGTGGGCGCGGAGCTTGGCATAGACCTCGGCGAAGTCCTCGTGCAGCGGCGAGGTCTGCGGGTCGATGATCCGGCATAGGGCCCCCATGTGTACGCCCGCTGCCGGATCATCGCCGTCCAAGCCGAGACTCAGGCCCAGATCGGAAGCCCGTCTGCGGACCGAGCTTTCGTCGCCCAGAAGCGAGCCGTTGATGCCGGCCGATCCAGTCCGTGGCCGGCGGTGGGCCGACCACCGTCGCACCCTTGAGGCCATCGCGCGGAAGCACCGCACCAACCCCCCTGCCGGGACCTCCCCGCCGAACTCGGTCCGTTCCAGACCGCCCACAAACGGCTGATCAGGTGGGCCGTCCACGGCACCTGGGAGATGTTCCTCGCCGCTGTCCTGTCGGCGGCGGACGCCGCCGACGACATCCGACTGGACGGTGTCGGTCGACTCCACGGCCATCCGGCCCACCAGCACGCCGCCGGGGCGCGTAAAAGGGGGCGGCCCGCTCCGGGGAACCAGCCGACCACGCTCTCGGACGCTCCCGCGGCGGACTGAGCACGAAAGTTCACTTGGCCGAAGACGGCGGGGCACGGCCTCTAGGCTTCACCATCACCACAGGTCAGGCTGGTGACGCACCCGCCTTTGAGACCGTGATGTCCCGCATCCGCGTGCCCCGCACCGGCCCCGGAAGACCGCGAACCCGGCCCCTCGCCGTGCCGGCTGACCGGGCCTACTCCTCCCGCGCCATCCGCTGTCACCTCCGGCGGCGGGGAATCCGAGCTGTCATCCCGCAGCCTTCCGACCAGATCGGCCACCGCCTGCGGCGGGGCCGCCACGGCGGCCGCCCACCCGGCTTCGACGCGGACGCCTACAAGCAGCGCAACGCCGTCGAGCGGTGCG
>NZ_JACBWZ010000310.1 GCF_013870595.1 Streptomyces sp. WELS2
GCATCGCCCGGCGCGTCGCACAGGGACTCACCAACCGGGAGGTGGCCCTCAGCCTGTCGGTCAGCACCCGCACCGTCGACTACCACCTGCGCAACGTCTTCGCCGCCCTCGGCGTCCGCTCCCGGATGGAGCTGGCCCGCCTGGTGGAGCAGGCCGGGCGGACCGTGGCCCGGCCCTGAACGCGCCGTGCGTCAGGTGTCCCGGCGCCGCCTCAGCACCGCGAGACCCACCGCGTACGGCACGAGCACCGCGGTGAGCGTGAGGTAGTAGACGGGCGGCGGGGCGGTCAGGCCGAGCGCCGGGCCGAGCGGCGAGGGCGGCACGGCCAGCCCGATGACGGCCAGGGCGAGCGCCGCCCAGGACACCGGCCCGGGACGACGGCCCCGGCCGCCGCCCCGCTCGCCCCGGAGCAGGAACATGACCAGGGCCTGGGTGAGCAGGTTCTCGGTGAACCAGCCGGAGTGGAAGAGCCTCTCGTCGTCTCCGCTCCCCGGACCGGTCGGGACGAACGCGAGCACGCCGAAGGTGGCGAGGTCGGCGACGGCGTTGAGCAGCCCGAAGCCGGTGAGGAAGCGCAGGAGGGCCCGCGGGCGGAGCACGGCCGGCCGGCGCAGCACCGACGGATGCGGCCGGTCGTGGGCGAAGGCGAGCTGGGCCGCGTCGAAGCACAGGTTCTGGGCCAGGACCTGCGAGGGGAGCATCGGCAGGAACGGCAGCAGCAGACCGGCGGAGAGCATCGCCACCACGTTGCCGAGGTTGGAGGACAGCGTGACGCGCAGATACGTGGCGATGTTGCCGCCCGCGTGCCGGCCGGCGGTGATGGCGTGGGCGATCGCGGTGAGGTCTTTCCCGGCGAGCACCACGTCGGCACCCTCCCGGGCCACGTCGGCGGCGTCACGCGGGGCGAGGCCGACGTCGGCGGCGCGCAGGGCGGGCAGGTCGTTGACGCCGTCCCCGAGGAAGCCGACCGTGTGTCCGCCCGCGCGCAGCGCCCGCGTGATCCGTGCCTTGTGTTCCGGCGTGCAGCGGGCGAAGACGGTCGTACGGCGGACCAGGCCGGTCAGTTCGGCGTCGGTGAGGGCGTCGATGTGGCCGGCGGTGAGCACACCGTCCGCGGCGACGGGGACACCGAGGTCGCGGCAGGCGCGCAGGGCGGTGCCCGGGTGGTCGCCGGTGAGCACCTTGACGGTCACGCCCCCGTCCCTCAGGTCCCGCAGCGCGTCGGCGGCCGTGGGCGCGAGCGCGTCCCGCAGGGTGACCAGGCCGCGGAAGACGAGGCCGCGTTCGTCGGCCGGGGTGTAACCGCGGGCGCGGGCCGGGCGTTCGGCGGTGGCGACGGCCAGGACCCGCAGACCCTCGCCGGCCGCTCGGGCGGCCAGGGCCCGGCACCGCTCGCGTTCCGCCTCGTCCAGGGCGCAGCGCTCCAGGACGGAGTGGACGTCCCCCTTGACGACGAGGGTGTGCGCGCCGAGCCGGCCCGGGGTGCGGATCACGGCGGTGGCGAGGCGGCGGACCGGGTCGAACGGAACGGCGGCCACTCCGTCGCAGGCCATCGGCCCGTCCGCGTCCGCCTCCAGGAGCGCCTCGTCCAGGGCGTCGGGCCGGGGCAGATCGGCGAGCTGGAGCGTCCACCACGCATTGACGGCGGCCCAGCGCAGCACCTCGGGATCGTCCCGGCCGTCCACGCCGAGCGACCGGTCGACGGGGGTCCAGCCGGGGAGGGCGTCGGCGAGGGCGGCGAGGGCGGAGCGGACCGCCTCGAAGGTGGCGGGCATGCGGTAGGCGGCGTACGCGGCGACGTCGGCCTGGTCGCGCAGGATCGGCGCGTGGGTGGGGGTGTCGCCGCGGTAGTTGGCGATCAGCCGGTCGACGGCGGCGGCGACCTCCCTGGGGGGCAGGCCGTCCAGCAGTTCGGCCAGGGCCGTGCGGAGGGGGTCGTTCACCCGGTGATTCTATGGCGCCCGGCGCCGGTGCGGGGAAGGCGCCGGTGCCCGGTCGCCGGCCCGTGGGCGGGCGGGTCAGATCACCGCCCTCGCCAGCCTCGTCGCCAAGGCGGCTCGCGGGGTGCTGTCGGGCGGGCGGCGGCGCGGGTGGACCGTGTTGGCCAGGAGGATCAGGAACGTGTCGGTGGCCGGGTCGAGGACCAGGGACGTTCCGGTGAAGCCGGTGTGGCCCGCCGCGCCGCGGCCCGCCAGTTCGCCCATGAACCAGGGCTGGTCCACTACGAAGCCCAGGCCGGGCGGGGTGAACAGCAGCTCCACGTAGTCGGGGCCGAGGATGCGGGCGGGGCCGTAGGAGCCGCCGGCGAGCAGGGCGCGGCAGAAGACGGCCAGGTCGGGCGCGGTGGAGAACAGGCCCGCGTGTCCGGCGACCCCGCCGAGCGCCCAGGCGTTCTCGTCGTGGACCACGCCGCGCAGCATCCCCCGCTCGGCCTTGGCCCACGGCCGCCGCTGGTCCTCGGTGGCCGCGGCGCCGGGGCAGGGCCCGAAGCCGGTGGCGGTCATGCCGAGCGGCCGGGTGATGCCGTCCCGCACCAGGACGTCCAGGGTGCGGCCGGTGATCCGTTCCAGGACGTACTGGAGCAGCAGCATGTTCAGGTCGGAGTACCGGTACACGCCGGGCCGGCCCGTCGGTGCCTCGGCGCGCAGCAGGTCCAGCCGGGACGCGTCGTCCGGGCAGTCGTGCAGCGGCAGTTCCGGACGCAGCCCGGAGGTGTGTGTGAGCAGCTGCCGTACCGTGACGCCGTGTTCGGCGGCGGCGTGGAAGTCGGGCAGGTAGTCGCCGACCCGGGCGTCGATGCCGAGGGTGCCCCGCTCGATCTGCTGCACGGCGGCGACCGACGTGAACAGCTTGGTCAGGGAGGCCAGGTCGAAGCGGGTGTCGAGGGTGGCCGGGATCCGGGCGGATGGCGGCAGCTCGACGCCGGTGCCGGTCGCGGGGTCGTGGCCGGCGTAGCGGACCGCCCAGCCGGCGGCCTCGGCGACGGCGATCACGGGCCCGCGTCCGGCCAGCACGACGGCGCCGGCCGCCCAGGGGCGCTCACCGGCGGTGAGGGCGTGCGCCTCGGCGACCAGGTGCGCGAGCTCGACGGGGTCGAGCCCGGCTCGTTCCGGTGTGCCGGCGCGCAGTCTCGATGCGCTCAGCTCGCGTCTCCCTCCGCGTGCGCACGGGTGGCGCCCCGTGTGGTCCAGGGACGGCACATTCCCACGAAGCAGGCCGCCGCGACCAGTGCTCCGGCCAGCTGGACCACGGCCATGGGCACGGCGGTGTGCTCCCCGGCGACGCCGACGAGCGGGGAGGCCACCGCGCCGACGAGGAAGGAGGAGGTGCCGAGCAGCGCGGAGGCGGAGCCGGCGGCGTGCCGGACGCGCAGCAGGGCGAGGGACTGGGCGTTGGGCAGGGTGATGCCCAACGCGGACATCAGGACGAACAGGGCGGCGGCGACGGGGACCAGTCCGGTCTCGCCGAGGGCGCCGGTGGCCATCAGCAGCAGGGCGGTCGCGGCGAGCGTGATCACCGCCAGGCCGGCCGCGAACACCTTGTCCAGGCCGACCCGGCCGACCAGCAGCTTGCCGTTGATCTGCCCGGCGGTCACCAGGCCGACCGAGTTCAGGCCGAACAGCAGGCTGAAGGTCTGCGGGGAGGCGCCGTAGATCTCCTGGACGACGAACGGGGAGGCCGATATGTAGGCGAACAGCGCGGCGAAGGCGAAGCCGCCGGCGAGCATGTAGCCGGTGAAGGGCGGGTCGGCGAGCAGACCGCGCATGGCGCGCAGGGTCTCCCGCACGCCGCCGCGGTGCCGCTCCCCCGGCGGCAGGGTCTCCGGCAGCCGCAGCCAGACCAGGGCGGTGAGCAGCGCGCCGATCACCGTGAGCACCACGAACACGCCCCGCCACTGCGTCACCCGCAGGATCTGCCCGCCGACGAGCGGCGCCACGATGGGCGCGGCCCCGGAGATCAGCATCAGGGTGGAGAAGAAGCGGGCCATGGCGACACCGTCGTACAGGTCGCGTACGACGGCCCGGGCGATGACCACTCCGGCCGCCCCTGCCAGGCCCTGCACCAGGCGGAACGCGATCAGCGTCTCGACGGTGGGCGCGAGGGCGCACAGGGCGGTGGCGGCCAGGTAGACGACGAGGCCGGCACGGAGCGGGCGGCGGCGCCCCCAGCGGTCGCTGAGCGGGCCGACGATCAGCTGGCCCACCGCGAGTCCGGCCATGCAGGCGGTCAGGGTGAGCTGCACGGTGACGGCGGGGGCGTCCAGGGAGCGGGTGACCTGCGGCAGCGCGGGCAGGTACATGTCCATCGCGAGCGGGGTGGTCGCGGTGAGGGCGCCGAGCAGGAGGGTGACGAGGGGGCCGGTGCGGCCCGGGGTGCCGGCCGGCGGTGGCGCGGCCGCGGAGTGATGGCCGTGGTCCTGTTCCGGCGTCGGTGTCGCCGCGTGCTCCGGCATCTGCCCCTCCCTGTCCGTGCCTTGGGCCCCTCTGCCCTCGGTGCCGCCGGCGCGGATGCCGCCGGCACCGGGTGCCGCGACATCGGTGTCACCGGTCCGACCGGCACCTATGCTCTCAGCTCGGACAGGCTGCCGAGGCACACACGAGCGAGGGCGGGACGGCGATGGCGGAGCGGAACGTGCGGTGGGGGATCCTGGCGACCGGCGGGATCGCGGCGGCGTTCGCGGCGGATCTGGTCGATCTCCCGGACGCGGAGATCACGGCGGTGGCCTCGCGTCGGCGGGAGTCGGCGGAGGCGTTCGCCGAGCGGTTCGGGGCACGGCGGGCGTACGGCGACTGGGAGTCGCTGGCCGCCGACCAGGACGTGGACGTCGTCTACGTCGCCACCCCGCACTCGGCGCACCGGGCGGCGGCCGGGCTGTGCCTGCGGTCGGGCCGGAACGTGCTGTGCGAGAAGCCGTTCACGCTGAACCTGCGCGAGGCGGAGGAACTCGTATCGCTGGCCCGGGAGCACGGCCGCTTCCTGATGGAGGCGATGTGGATGTACTGCAATCCGCTGGTCCGGCGGCTGAGGGCGCTGGTGGCGGACGGGGCGATCGGCGAAGTGCGCACGGTGCAGGCGGACTTCGGGATCTCCGGGCCCTTCCCCGCGACACATCGGCTGCGGGACCCGGCGCTGGGCGGCGGGGCGCTGCTGGACCTGGGGGTGTACCCGGTGGCGTTCGCGCAGCTGCTGCTCGGCGAGCCGGACGGGATCGCCGCGAGCGCGGTGCTCTTGCCCGAGGGCGTCGACCTCCAGACGGGGGCCGTGCTGTCCTGGGAGAGCGGCGCGCTGGCCGCGCTGCACTGCTCGATCACCGGCGGTACGGCGAACACCGCGTCGGTCACCGGCACGCGCGGCCGCATCGACGTGCCGTCCGGGTTCTTCCATCCGGAGCGGTTCGTGCTGCACCGCGAGGGCCGGGACCCGGAGGAGTTCGCCGCCGACCCCGCCGACGGTCCGCGCACCAGCATGCGGCACGAGGCACGCGAGGTCATGCGGGCCCTGCGGGCGGGCGAGAAGGAGTCACCGCTGGTGCCGCTGGAGGGAACGCTCGCGGTGATGCGCACGCTGGACGCGGTACGGGAGCGGGTCGGGGTCCGGTACCCGGGGGACGCGGCACCGGCCACCGGGGCGGTGGGGCCGGTGGGCGCCTAGCCGGTGGCCTCTCGCCGCGGGCGCCCCGCCGGTGGGCGGGGACCTCGGCGCCTGTCCGCGTCGGGTAGCCGTATGGCGGACAGTCGATTCCGTATGGCGGACTCTCCGCCTACGCTGCGGAGTCATGACTGACAGGAACTCGAAGATCGCGGTGGTGACCGGGGCCGGGTCCGGCATCGGGCGGGCCGTCGCCGTGGAGCTGCTGCGCGCCGGCTGGTCCGTGGCGCTGGCCGGCCGGCGCTCCGAGCCGCTGGCGGAGACGGCGGCGCTGGTGCCGGGGGCGGCCTCGCTCGCCGTACCCGCCGACGTGTCCCGACCCGAGGACGTCGACGCGCTGTTCACGGCGGCCGTGGAGCGGTTCGGCCGGGTGGACCTGCTGTTCAACAACGCGGGGACCTTCGGGCCCGGCGGGGTCCCGGTCGAGGAGCTGTCGTACGACGCCTGGCGGCACGTGGTGGACACGAACCTCAACGGGGCGTTCCTGTGCGCGCAGGCGGCCTACCGGCGGATGAAGGAGCAGGATCCGCGGGGCGGCCGGATCATCAACAACGGTTCCATCTCGGCGTACACCCCCCGCCCCCACTCGGTCGCCTACACCGCGACCAAGCACGCGCTGACCGGCCTGACCAAGTCGCTGTCCCTGGACGGGCGGCCGTACGGCATCGCGGTCGGTCAGATCGACATCGGCAACGCGGCGACCGACATGACGGCGCGGATGCAGACGGGTGCCCTCCAGGCGAACGGGGAGGTCACCCCGGAACCGGTGATGGACGTGGCCGATGTGGCGCGTACGGTACGGCACATGGCGGAGCTTCCGCTGGAGGCGAACGTGCAGTTCGCGACGGTACTGGCGACCACGATGCCGTACATCGGGCGGGGCTGAGCCGAGCTGGGGCCGCACGGCGGTATTGCGGCCTGTTGCTGACCTATGCTCAACTTTTCTCCACCGGAGCTTCACAGTTGGGGCACGACGGTTCCGCGGCCATTCCGAGGGGGAGGCGGCGGCCGTTCCACCGGGCCGGAACAGGGGGACACACCTCGCGCCACCGCGGGGCCGGACCGGCCGCTGGAACGGCCGCCGCACAAGCACGCACACGCGCGGCCGCGGGATACGTACGCGGACGCCGGGTACGTACGGTGACTCAGC
>NZ_JACBWZ010000311.1 GCF_013870595.1 Streptomyces sp. WELS2
GGCGGTGACGGACCTCGTCTCGGTGACCGTGGTCGGGCCCGGCCTCGCGTTCGCCGACTGCTGGGCCACGGCCGCGTTCGCGATGGGCGCGCGGGAGGGCCTGGCCTGGCTGGAGTCCCTGCCGGACGTGGAAGGGCTGCTGATCACGGCGGACGACGAGGTGCGGTGCACCGGGGGCCTCGGGGCGTGGCCGGGGTGAACGGCGGCCGGGCGGGGCGCGGGGAACCGCGCACCCGGCACTCCCGCGCCGCCGCCTCCCTCAGTGGCCGTTCTGCGCCAGCCGCAGCAAGTGGTCCGCCAGGGCCTGGCCCCCGGTGGGATGCCGGCTGATCAGCAGCAGGGTGTCGTCGCCGGCGATCGTGCCCAGGATGTCGTGGAGTTCGGCCTGGTCGATGGCGGAGGCGAGGAACTGCGCGGCGCCGGGGGGCGTGCGCAGGACCACGAGGTTCGCCGAGGCCTCCGCGGAGATCAGCAGCTCCTGGGAGAGCCGCCGCATCCGCTCCTCCTTCGCCGACTCCCCCAGCGGGGCGCGCGGGGTGCGGAACCCGCCCTCGCTCGGCACCGCGTAGATCAGGTCGCCGTCGGTGTTGCGGATCTTGACCGCGTTCAGCTCGTCGAGATCCCGGCTGAGCGTCGCCTGCGTGACGCTCAGCCCGTCGTCGGCGAGCAGCTTCGCCAGCTGGCTCTGCGACCGCACCGGCTGCCGGTTGAGGATGTCCACGATCCGGCGGTGCCGTGCGGTGCGGGTCTGCGGTACGGCGGGCCCGGCCCCCACGCCCTGCTCGTGGTCCTGCGCCTCGCTCATCGTCGTCTCATTCTCCGGATCGTCCGTCCCCGTCCACGGGGTCCGCTGCGTCGAGGATGCCGGGCAGCGCCCGGAGCAGCGCGTCCACCTCGTCGTCGCGCAGATTCAGCGGCGGCATGAGCCGTACGACGTCCGGGGCGGGCGCGTTCACCAGGAACCCGGCCTCCTGGGCCGCCGCCTGCACCTGCGGCGCGCGCGGCCCGGTGAGCACGATACCCAGGAGCAGGCCCGCACCCCGGACACCGTGGACCAGCGGGTGGCCCAGCGCCTCGATTCCCTGCCGCAGCCGCTCGCTCTGCCGCTTGACGTTGTCCAGCAGGCCCTCGGCCTCGATGGTGTCGAGCACGGCGAGTCCGGCGGCGCAGGCGACCGGGTTGCCGCCGAAGGTGGTCCCGTGCTGGCCCGGCCGCAGCAGTTCGGCGGCCCGGCCGAAGGCCACGGTCGCGCCGAGCGGCAGCCCGCCGCCGAGCTGCTTGGCGAGGGTGACGACATCGGGCAGCACGCCCTCGTGGGCCTGGTACTCGAACCAGGTGCCGGTCCGGCCGATGCCGGTCTGCACCTCGTCCAGGACCAGCAGCGCGCCGGTGGCGGCGGTGATCGCGCGGGCGGCCTTGAGATAGCCGGCCGGGGGCACGACCACGCCGTTCTCGCCCTGGACCGGCTCGACGACCACCAGGGCGGTGTCCTCGGTGACCGCGGCGGCCAGCGCCTGGGCGTCGCCGTAGGGGACGTGGGTGACCTCGCCGGGCAGCGGCCGGAACGGGTCCTGCTTGGCGGGCTGGCCGGTGAGCGCGAGGGCGCCCATCGTCCGGCCGTGGAAGCCGCCGTCGGTGGCGACCACATGGGTGCGCCCGGTCAGCCGGCCGATCTTGAAGGCGGCCTCGTTGGCCTCGGCACCGGAGTTGCAGAAGAAGACCCGGCCGTCCCGGCCGAAGAGGCGCAGGAGCCGTTCGGCGAGGGCGATGGTGGGCTCGGCCATGAACAGGTTGGAGACGTGGCCGAGGGAGGCGATCTGCCCGCTGACGGCGGCGACGACGGCGGGGTGGGCGTGGCCCAGCGCGTTGGTGGCGATACCGCCGACGAAGTCCAGGTACTCCCGGCCCTCGGCGTCCCACAGCCGGGTGCCGACGCCGCGGACGAGGGGCAGGCGCGGGGTGCCGTAGTTGTTCATGAGCGCGCCCTGCCACCGCGCGGTCAGTTCCTGGTTGCTCATGACTCCCCCTGTTCGTCCGGCACGACCATGGTGCCGATGCCTTCGTCGGTGAAGATCTCCAGCAGGATCGAGTGCTGGACCCGGCCGTCGATGACCCGGGCGGTGTGCACGCCGTTGCGCACGGCGTGCAGGCAGCCCTCCATCTTGGGCACCATGCCGGAGCTCAGGTCGGGCAGCAGCTTCTCCAGCTGGGAGGCGGTGAGGCGGCTGATCACCTCGTCGGAGTGGGGCCAGTCCACGTAGAGCCCCTCCACGTCGGTGAGGACCATGAGGGTCTCCGCGCCGAGAGCGGCGGCGAGTGCCGCGGCGGCCGTGTCGGCGTTGACGTTGTAGACGTGTCCGTCGTCCTCGGAGCGGGCGATGGAGGAGACGACCGGGATGCGGCCGTCGGCCAGCAGGGCCGCTATGGCGCCGGTGTCGATGGCGGTGATCTCGCCGACCCGTCCGATGTCCACCGGCTCCCCGTCGATCTCGGGGGTGTGCCGGGTGGCGCTGATGGTGTGCGCGTCCTCGCCGGTGAGGCCGACGGCGAGCGGGCCGTGCCGGTTGAGCAGGCCGACCAGCTCGCGCTGCACCTGCCCGGCGAGCACCATCCGTACGACGTCCATGGCGTCCTCGGTGGTGACGCGCAGGCCCGCCTTGAACTCGCTGGCGATACCGTGCCGGTCGAGGGCGGCGCTGATCTGCGGGCCGCCGCCGTGCACGACGACCGGCTTGAGGCCGGCGTGGTGCAGGAAGACGACGTCCTGGGCGAAGGCGGCCTTCAGTTCCTCGTCCACCATGGCGTTGCCGCCGAACTTGATGACGACGACCCTGCCGTGGTGCCGGGTGAGCCAGGGCAGCGCCTCGATCAGGATGCGGGCCTTGGGCAGCGCGGTGTGCTTACGGGTTGTCATGAGGAGTAGGCGCTGTTCTCGTGGACGTAGTCGGCGGTCAGGTCGTTGGTCCAGATGGTCGCGGTCTCGGTGCCGGCGGCCAGGTCGGCGACGATGTGGACCTCGCGGTAGCGCATGTCGACCAGGTCGCGGTCCTCGCCGACGGAGCCGTTCCTGCACACCCAGACGCCGTTGATGGCGACGCCCAGCCGGTCGGGTTCGAAGGCGGCCCGGGTGGTGCCGATCGCGGAGAGCACCCGGCCCCAGTTGGGGTCCTCGCCGTGGATCGCGCACTTGAGGAGGTTGTTGCGGGCGATGGAGCGGCCCACCTCGACGGCGTCCTCCTCGCTCGCGGCGTTGATCACCTCGACCTTGATCTCCTTGCTGGCGCCCTCGGCGTCGCCGATGAGCTGCCGGCCGAGGTCGTCGCAGACCTGGCGTACGGCCTCGGCGAACTCGTCGTAGTCGGGGGTGATCCCGGAGGAGCCGGAGGCGAGCAGCAGCACGGTGTCGTTGGTGGACATGCAGCCGTCGGAGTCGACGCGGTCGAAGGTGACCCGGGTCGCCGCGCGCAGCGCCTTGTCCAGCACCTCGCTCTCCAGGTCGGCGTCGGTGGTGAGGACGACCAGCATGGTGGCGAGGCCGGGGGCGAGCATGCCGGCGCCCTTGGCCATGCCGCCGACGGTCCAGCCGGACCGTGTCTCCACGGCGGTCTTGTGGACGGTGTCGGTGGTCTTGATGGCGATGGCGGCCTTCTCGCCGCCGTGCTCGCTCAAGGCGGCGGCGGCCGTCTCCACGCCCTTCAGGACCTTGTCCATGGGCAGCCGGACGCCGATGAGGCCGGTGGAGCAGACGGCGACCTCGACGGCGCCCCGGCCGAGCGCCTCGGCGGTCTTCTCGGCGGTGGCGTGGGTGTCCTGGAAGCCCTTCGGTCCGGTGCAGGCGTTGGCGCCGCCGGAGTTGAGGACGACGGCCGAGACCTGGCCGCTCTTGACCACCTGCTCCGACCACAGCACCGGGGCCGCCTTGACGCGGTTGGAGGTGAAGACGCCCGCGGCGGCACGGCGGGGCCCGTTGTTGACCACCAGGGCCAGGTCGGGGTTGCCGTTCTCCTTGATCCCGGCGGCGACCCCCGCCGCCGTGAATCCCTTGGCTGCCGTGACGCTCACTGCATCTCCTCGTTCGCTTCTCCGCCCGCGCAGCGCAGCGGTGCGGCCATCGTCGTCGTCTGCGGCCCGGTGGCCGCACGCGCGTCGCTCACGGTGCGACTCCGATCGTGGAAAGCCCCGTGGTCTCGGGGAGACCGAGGGCGATGTTCATGCTCTGGACGGCACCGCCGGCGGTGCCCTTGGTCAGGTTGTCGATGGCGCTGATCGCGATGACGCGGTCCACCGCGGCGTCGTAGGCGACCTGCACCTGGACGGCGTTGGAGCCGTGGACGGACGCCGTGGCGGGCCACCGGCCCTCGGGGAGCAGATGGACGAACGGCTCGTCGGCGTACGCCTTCTCGTAGGCGGCGCGGACGCTGTCGGCCGTCACCCCGGCGACGGCGGACGCGCTGCACGTGGCGAGGATCCCGCGGGGCATCGGGGCGAGGGTCGGGGTGAAGGAGACCCGTACGGGCTCCCCGGCGACCGCGCTGAGGTTCTGGATCATCTCGGGGGTGTGCCGGTGGCCGCCGCCGACGCCGTACGGCGACATCGAGCCCATGACCTCGCTGCCCAGCAGGTGCGGCTTGGGGGCCTTGCCCGCGCCGGAGGTGCCGGACGCGGCGACGATCACCGCCTCGGGTGCGACGAGTCCGGCCGCGTAGGCCGGGAACAGCGCGAGGGAGACGGCGGTGGGGTAGCAACCGGGCACCGCGACGCGCTTGGACCCCTCCAGCGCGGCGCGGGCGCCCGGGAGTTCGGGGAGGCCGTAGGGCCAGGTGCCGGCGTGCGGGGAGCCGTAGAACCGCTCCCAGTCGGCCGGGTCCCTCAGCCGGAAGTCGGCGCCCATGTCGATCACCAGGACATCGGGGCCGAGCTGTTCGGCGACGGCCGCGGACTGGCCGTGCGGCAGCGCGAGGAAGACCACGTCGTGCCCGGCGAGGGCGTCGGGCGTGGTCTCGGCGAGCACCCGGCCGGCCAGCGGCGCCAGGTGCGGCTGGAGCGCACCGAGCCGCTGCCCGGCGTTGGAGTTCCCGGTCAGGGCACCGATCTCGACCTCGGGGTGCGAAAGGAGCAGCCGCAGGACCTCTCCGCCCGCGTATCCGCTCGCTCCGGCCACCGCCGCACGTACTGCCATGTCCATCCTCCTCTGGATGGCATGACTATACGTATCGCTGCACGTTTATGCAATGGACTTGGGGAGCATCACCCAGCGGGAGACGACGAAGGTGACCGGGATCGCCGCGGCGGACGCGACCAGCGGGGCGAAGCGGCTCCCGGCGTGCAGGACGTCCACGATCAGGTACACCCCGGCCGTCGTGATCACGAAGTTGGTGACGTTCGTCAGCGGGAACAGCAGGAATTTCCGCCAGGTGGGCGGGGTCCGGTAAGTGAAGCGGGCGTTGAGGAAAAAGGAACCGATCATGGCCAGCGTGAAGGCCAGGATGTGCGCCGCGAGATACGGCAGGCCGGTCAGGAACAACAGGTAAAGACAGTAGTAGGTCGCCGTATTGACGACACCGACCGCCGCGAAGGTCAGTATCTGCCGCATCAGGGAATGAGATCCTTCGTCCGTTCCACGTTGGTGGCCTTCACCAGGAAGTGCGGACGCCGCTTCACCTCGTAGTAGATGCGGCCGGTGTACTCCCCGATGACTCCCAGCATGACCATCTGGACGCCCGCGAGGGCGGTCACGGCGGTGATGATGGTCACATAGCCGGGCGTCTGCACGCCCTGGACGAGCGCGGCGCCCACGATCCAGGCGGTGTACACCCCCGCGCACAGCAGCAGGGTCACCCCGAGCCAGAGGGCGGCGCGCAGCGGGCGGTTGTTGAAGGACAGCAGGCCGTCGAGGCCGTAGTTGAGCAGTCCGCGCAGGTTCCAGGAGCTGCGGCCGGCCTCGCGGACGGCGTTCTGGTACTCGAAGGTGGTGCTCGGGAAGCCCACCCAGGCGAACAGGCCCTTGGAGAAGCGGTTGTACTCGGTCAGGTCCAGCACCGCGTCCACCACCCGGCGCGACAGCAGCCGGAAGTCCCCCACACCGTCCACGAGTTCGACGTCGACCAGACGGTTGACGAGCCGGTAGTACAGGCGCGCGGTGAGGGTACGGGTCAGCCGGTCGCCGGTGCGGGTGCGCCGGGCGATGACCTGGTCGTGGCCCTGTTCGCGCAGTTCGACCATGCGCTTGACCAGCGCCGGGGGGTGCTGGAGGTCGGCGTCCATGACGATCACCGAGTCGCCCGAGGCGTGCCGCAGTCCGGCGAGCAGGGCCGCCTCCTTGCCGAAGTTGCGGCTGAAGGAGACGTAGCGCACCCGGGCGTCGCGCCCGGCCAGCTCTTCGAGGACGGCGAGCGTGCGGTCCCGGCTGCCGTCGTCGACGTAGACGAACTCCATGTCGTGGCCGAGGGGCAGCAGCTCCTCGGCGACCTTCTGGACCTCCTCGTGGAAGCGGGCGAGGACGTCCTGCTCGTTGTAGCAGGGCGCGACGATGGATATCAGCATGGTGGTCTCCCCCTGGGCGCGATCAGTGAGCGGTGGTCGCCGGCTCGCGCGGTGATGTGGTCGTGGGCGCCGCCGGCGCACGTCGGCGGCGCAGAGCGGCTGCGGCGGTCAGCACGGCGAGGACGAGCAGCGAGGCGCCCCCGACCGCCGTGCCCAGCCGGAGGCCGGGCGGGTGGAAGGTGCAGGTCAGGCTGGTGGAGGCGGGGTCGAGGGGAACGGCGATCAGGCCGTGGTACTCCCCCGCCGGCC
>NZ_JACBWZ010000312.1 GCF_013870595.1 Streptomyces sp. WELS2
CCCGCCCCGCCCCGAGCCGGGCGCGGTCCCGGCGGCGGCCGACGCCAACGTGGTGGCGGTGTTCAGCAGCGCCGTGCGCCGGGGCCGCTGGCGCGCCGGGCGCCGGCTGCACGCGTACGCGGTCTTCGGCAGCGTGGAGATCGACCTCAGCGAGGCGATCTTCGAGTACCAGCACGTGGTGATCAAGGCCGTCTCCGTCTTCGGCGAGGTCCAGATCCGGGTGCCGGAGAACATCTCGCTGCGCGGCACCGGGGGCGGGGTGCTGGGCAGGTTCGAGGTGAGCCCGCTGGACTCCGCCGACTCCGCGGCGCCGGTCGTCTACGTCGACGGCTGGGCGGTCCTCGGCGCCGTGGAGGCACGGCCCCGGCGCGGCCGGACCGTCTCGGACATCCTGGAGCGCGTCCAGGACAAGGTCGACCGGAAACTGGGCAGGCATTTCGGCCGTTGACGGTCGGGAATCCGCCGGTGATCGCAACACTCCGGTCCGCCGGCGACGCCGGAGCCGGGGGCGGGAACGAGCCGCCGCGCGCTCGCCGGTGCCAACGCTGTGCATAGGCGCACGCACAGCGGGTAGGCCTTGCTGCATCGTCTCTCGCTCGCGAAGCCGTCGTCAGGAGTAGACCGTGCTGCAACCGCCGCATTCGTCCCTGCAGGTAGCTGGCGTACCGGTCCAGCGGGTGCCAGCGCGAGACAGGGACCAAGACGCACCCTGGCACACCGAGGCGGTGTGCCGGCGCGACGAGGCCGGGCTGTTCTTCGCCCCGTCGAAGGAGCCGACCGCCGCCCGGCTGTCCCGCGAGGAGGCGGCCAAGCGGGTCTGCGCCCGCTGTCCGGTCATGGTCGAGTGCCGCGAGCACGCCCTGCTCCAGCCCGAGCCCTACGGCGTCTGGGGCGGCCTGACGGCGGCCGAGCGCCGGGTGGTCCTGGCGCGCCGGCGCCGCCGCGAGGTGGAGCTGAAGAAGGCGGCGCGGGCGGCGGAGAACCGCATGGCGGGCTGAGACGGCCGGAGAAAGGGGCACCCTCCGCGGGCGGAGGGTGCCCCTTCTCTCGCGGTGCCGGGCCCCTACTTGGCCCGGTCGAAGTCGATCGCGCTGTAGGCCCGCAGCTTCCTCAGCCGGTGCTCGGAGTCGATCCGGCGGACCGTACCCGACTTCGACCGCATCACGATGGACTCGGTCAGCGCCGTATCCGAGCGGTACCGCACCCCGCGCAGCAGCTCCCCGTCGGTGATGCCGGTCGCGACGAAGAAGACGTTCTCCCCGGCGACCAGGTCGTCCGTGGTGAGCACCCGGTCCAGGTCGTGCCCGGCGTCGATCGCCCGCTGCCGCTCCTCGTCGTCCTTCGGCCACAGCTTGCCCTGGATGGTGCCGCCCAGGCACTTGACGGCACAGGCCGAGATGATGCCCTCGGGGGTGCCGCCGATGCCGAGCAGCAGGTCGACGCCGGTGCCCTCGCGCAGCGCGTACACCGAACCGGCCACATCGCCGTCGGAGATCAGCTTGATGCGCGCGCCGGCTTCCCGGACCTCCCGGATCAGACCCTCGTGCCGGGGCCGGTCGAGGATGACGACGGTGACGTCCTCGGGCGTGGACCGCTTGGCCTTGGCGATCCGGCGGATGTTCACCTCGACGGGCGCGTTGATGTCGACGAAGTCGGCCGCCTCCGGGCCGGTGACCAGCTTGTCCATGTAGAACACGGCGGACGGGTCGAACATCGCGCCGCGCTCGGCGGCGGCGAGGACGGCGATCGCGTTCGGCATGCCCTTGGCGGTCAGCGTGGTGCCGTCGATCGGGTCGACGGCGATGTCCACCTCGGGACCGGTGCCGTCGCCCACGTGCTCCCCGTTGAAGAGCATCGGGGCCTCGTCCTTCTCGCCCTCGCCGATGACGACCACGCCGTTCATCGACACGGTGGAGACGAGGGTCCGCATGGCGCGCACCGCGGCGCCGTCGGCGCCGTTCTTGTCGCCGCGCCCCACCCAACGGCCCGCGGCCATGGCGGCGGCCTCGGTCACCCGGACCAGCTCCAGGGCGAGGTTGCGGTCGGGAGCCTCCGAGGGAACATCGAGCTCGGACGGCAGGTGATGGTGTTCGGTCATCGGAGCGCACCTTTCTGATACGACGACGGCCGGATGAGGGTCTTGGACCCGACTCTATCGTTAGGCATACAAAATGAGCAGGGGACCCCACGGATGAGCGCTTGGGACACCTGCGACGATAGGGGGCGTGGCAGGTTCGAACCGCAAGCAGAAGACGGCCCGGGACATGGTTCTCTCCCTGGCCCTGATCGTCATCGCGTCGCTGGTCGTGTACTTCTTCACCATCCCGCACGACGATCACGCTCCCGAGGTCCAGCGGGTCGACTACCGGGTCGAGCTGCTGACGGCCCGCCGCGCGGCGAGCTACCCGGTGGCCGCCCCCGAGGGCCTGCCGAGTACCTGGAAACCGACCTCCGTACGCTCCGAGGGCAAGGACGCGAACCGCTGGCACCTCGGCTTCCAGACCCCGGACGGCCAGTACGCGCAGGTCGAGCAGTCCACGCAGAAGCGCACCGACTTCATCGAGGACGCCACCCAGGGCGGCTCGGCCGGCAAGCAGACCGAGCGGATCGGCGGCCGCACCTGGACCCGCTACACCGGCGGCCGGTACGACGCCCTGGTCCTGGAGGACACCCCCGGCTCCACCACGGTGGTCGCCGGCACCGCCTCCTACAAGGAGCTGACGACGCTGGCGGCGGCACTGAAGACGGGGTGACCGCACGCGCGCTCCCGTATGCGTGAGGAGGCCCCCGGCACTGCCGGGGGCCTCCTCACGCATACGGGAGCGTCAGACGGTGGTGACGACGTCCTCGTAGGCCAGGCGCGGGGAGCGCGGGAACCAGGCGTCCGGGCCCGGCTTGCCGATGTTGACGACCATCAGCGGGGCGTGGTCGTCGTCCAGGAACTCCTTGCGGACGCCCTCGAAGTCGAAGCCGGTCATCGGGCCGGCGGCCAGGCCCGCGGCGCGGACGCCGATGATGAAGTACGCGGCCTGGAGGGTGGCGTTCATCGCGGCGGCGCTCTCCCGGACCGGACGCTCGCCGAAGAAGACGTCCTTGGCCTGCGGGAAGTGCGGGAAGAGGGCCGGCAGCTCCTCGTGGAACTCGTTGTCCGCGGACAGGATCGCGACCAGCGGGGCGGCGGCGGTCTTGGCCTGGTTGCCCTCGGCCATCAGCGCGACCAGGCGCTCACGGGCCTCGGGGGAGCGGACCAGGGTGATGCGCAGCGGGCTCTGGTTGAAGGCGGTGGGGCCGTACTTGACCAGGTCGTAGATCGCCTGCACCTGCTCCTCGGTCACCGGCTCGTCGGTGAAGGTGTTGGCGGTACGGGCCTCGCGGAACAGCAGATCCTGGGCGGCGGGGTCAAGAACGAGAGACATGCGTGTACTTCCTGGGGTGTGCGTCCGGTCCGACGGGAGGCCGGACCGGCTGACGCGGTCGACCCTACGCCAGTGAGGTTTAACGTTCAACTAAGAGGGGGGTGCGGTGACCCGCCTCACAGGCCCGCGGCCCGTACCCCCTACTCGTCCGCGCCCTCGGCGCCCTCCTCTTCCTCCGCCAGGGCCGCGTCCAGCCGGGCCCGGGCCCCCTCCAGCCAGCGCCGGCACACCTTGGCCAGCTCCTCGCCGCGCTCCCACAGCGCCAGGGACTCCTCCAGAGACGTACCGCCCGCCTCCAGCTGCCGGACCACCTCGATCAGCTCGTCCCGGGCCTGCTCGTAGGAGAGCGCCTCGTCCACCTTGCTCGTCATCCGTCCACCTTCACAGTCAGTTCACCGTCGGCGACGCGGGCCCGCAGCGCCTCGCCCGCCGTCACCTCGGCCGGATCGCGCACCACGTGCCCGTCCGCCCGTTGCAGCACCGCGTAACCGCGCCGCAGCGTCGCCGCGGGGGAGAGGGCCACCACGCGCGCGTGCGTGTGCGTCAGCTCCGAGTCCGCGCGGTCCAGCAGATGGCCCAGGGTCCGCCGGCCGCGCTCCAGCAGGGACAGCACGTGATCGGCGCGCTCGTCGAGCATCCGGTGCGGATCCTGTATCACCGGCCGGGCCAGGGCGTGCGCCAGTCCGCGCTCCTCCCGCTCCACGAACGCGGCCGCGCACCGCCGCGCCCGGTCCCGCAGCATCCGCACCCGCTCCAGCTCCTCGCCCACGTCGGGCACGACCTTCTTGGCCGCGTCCGTCGGCGTCGAGGCGCGCAGGTCGGCGACGTAGTCCAGCAGCGGGGTGTCCGGCTCGTGACCGATCGCCGACACCACGGGCGTACGGCAGCCGGCCACCGCGCGCACCAGCTGCTCGTCGGAGAACGGCAGCAGATCCTCCACGCTGCCGCCGCCGCGCGCGACGATGATCACGTCCACCTCGTCCATCGCGTCGAGCTCCTTGACCGCCTGCACGACCTGCGGGACGGCGTGCACGCCCTGCACGGGGACGTTGCGCACCTCGAAGCGGACGGCGGGCCAGCGGTGCCGGGCGTTCTCCAGCACGTCCCGCTCGGCGGCGGAGGCCCGGCCGCACACCAGCCCGATCAGCTGCGGCAGGAACGGCAGCGCCGTCTTCCGCTCCGGCGCGAAGAGCCCCTCCGCCGCCAGCGACTTCTTCAGCTGCTCCAGCCGGGCCAGCAGCTCCCCGACGCCCACGGGCCTTATCTCGGCGGCCCGCAGGGACAGCTGGCCGCGCGGCGCGTACCACTCGGGCTTCGCCAGGACGACGACCCGGGCGCCCTCGCCGACGACGTCCGCGACCGCGTCGAACACCTGGCGGTAGCAGGTCACGCTGACGGAGACGTCGTGCGACGGGTCGCGCAGCGTGAGGAACACGACACCGGCGCCGGGGCGGCGCGACAACTGCGTGATCTGCCCTTCGACCCACACCGCGCCGAGCCGGTCGATCCATCCCCCGATCAGCCGCGACACCTCGCCTACGGGCAGGGGGGACTCCGGGGACGTGTTCACAGCCATGCGGTCGAGAGTAACGGCCGGTACCGACAGGGGGGTGGCCGTGCGGCCGCGCGGGGTGGGGCCGTGCGCGTCGCCCGGCGCGGGTGCGTCCGGGCGACGCGCACTCGCCCTTCGTGGCGCACAGGCGGGCTACGCGGGAATCCGTCCCCGCTGCCCCGCCAGCACCCCCAGACCGATCACCAGCCACACCGCCCCCACCACCTGGGCCACCCCGGACGCCGCCACGACGACGGCCACCGTGATGCCGGCCCCGGCCACCGGCACCAGCACATGCCGCCACCGGCTCAGCTGCTCCCGGCGGCGTACGAAATACCCGACCACGCTCGCGTGCAGCAGGATGAACGCCGACAGCGCGCCGATGTCGACCACCGAGACCAGCTTGTCCAGCCCGGCAGAGTACCGCCGGCTGCTCGCCCCCGACGGCCGCGACCGCCGTGCCGCCGCCCTGCTCCGCCACCCCGACCTGCTGGCCCCCGTGGCCGCACTGCACCACGACCAGCTCCTGGACCGCCTCACCCCGGACCGCCCCCTGGCGGCCTGACCGCCGCCCCCGCCCGGGGGGACCGCCCTCGGGGCCGGTCCGCACGGCCGGTGCCGTCTCCCGGCCCGGCGCACGCCCACGGGCCTCCCCGCCACGTCGGGGGGAGGCCCGCGGTGTCCGGCTCGTTCTCGGTTGTCCGGCTGGTGCTCGAGGGGCTACTCGTTCTCCGGCCGTTCGCCCTCGGGACCGCGACCGCGGTCCGTCCTCGGGCCCGCGCTCCGGCCTTCCGGCTCCTGCCGCAAGGCGTCCTTGGCGACGGCGCCGGCATCCTGGTCGGAGATACCCGAGCGCTCGGCCTCCTTGCGCAGCCGCGCCCTGCGGGTGTCGTACTTCTTGCTGCCGGGTTCGGGCACGACGATCACCTCCGGCCGTCCGGGTCCCCCGCGCCTTCCGCCGGCAAACGCCCGCCCGGGGCCCCGGGCGCGTCAGCCGGCCGCGTTGTCGACCCGCATGCGCACCTGCTCCTCCAGCCGGCGCAGGCTGCCGTCCAGCGCCTCGCCCACCGCCCGCTCGCCCGGGTCGTGGCTCTCGTCGAAGAACGACAGGTGCACGGTCACCTCGCTGGCTCCGCTGCCGATGCCCGCCACCTGGAGCCAGCCGGTGTAGGCACCCTGCTCGCGGGTGCCCCACTCCAGGCGCATCTGATCCGGCTGTGCCCGCAGGAGGGCGGGCAGGTCCTGGCCGGACAGGTCCTCGTGCACGGTCACCGCGGGCGGGTCCCCGGCGCGCACGTGCAGGGCGTCCGGGAGCCAGGCGTCGAGCTGGGCGACGTTGGCCGCCTGGTCGAAGACGTGCTCGGGCTGCGCGGGCATCGTGCGGGAACGTTCGTACTCGGACATCGTGGTAGCGCCCCTTCCGGTCGGAAGTCGTACCCCGACCGCGTGCCCCTTCCACGGCCGCCGAAAAGCCCCGCGGCCGACCGCGGGCCGACCGGGGCCTCAGACCGCCGCGCGCGCCGTCCGCTCCACCAGGGACACTCCGTCGCCCATGGACGTGTTCCCGTCGGACAGCACGGCCACGAGGCACCGGTGCCCCCGCACGGAGACCTCGCCCACGCTGTTGACGTCCCAGCGGCCCGTGGTGCTCCGCTGGAGCCAGCCGTTCTTCAGCGCCGGCCGGGCCCCCGGGCTCCCGGCCGCCGAGACGCCCCAGGCCTGCCCGGCTGTGACCCCGCTCATCAGCGTACGGACGTAGGCGCGGGACTCCGCGTCGAGCCCGCCGGAGCCCCGGCGCACCGTGCCGCCGGAGTCGAACAC
>NZ_JACBWZ010000313.1 GCF_013870595.1 Streptomyces sp. WELS2
ATCAAGCGGGAGCGTCCGCAGGTGGCGGTGGTGGTGCTCGGCCCGGTGCCGTCGCCGCGCGGCATCGCGGCGGCCTTCGCGGCGGGCGCGTCGGGGTACGTACGGCACGACGAGCGGATCGAGGGCGTCGAGCGGGCCATGATGAAGGCCCGCGCCGGGGAGGCGGCCGTCGCCCCGCAGCTGCTCCAGGGCGCGTTCGGCGAGCTGCTGAACCCGGCCGCGCAGCCCGACGACGAGGCCCAGCGGCTGCTGGGGATGCTGACGCCGCGCGAGGTGGAGGTCCTCGTCCGGGTGGCCGACGGAGAGGACACCCGTCTGATCGCGGCGGGCATGGGCATCGCCCCCAGCACGGCCCGCACCCACGTCCAGCGGGTCCTGATGAAACTGGGCGTCGGCTCCCGCCTGGAGGCGGCGGCCCTGGCCGCCCGCACGGGCTTACTGGAACGGGCCGGGCCGCGTCGGAACACGGGCCCGGCCCGGGCGTCCAAAAGGGGCGCTACTCCGCCCGGTCCTCCTCCGGAGGCAGCACCGTGGGCCTGAGTTTCAGCCACGCCAGGAAGAAGATCCCCAGCAGCAGCATGCCGATCCCGGTCCACAGGTTGATGTTGACGCCCTCGGCCTTGTCGATCGCGGCCCGGGAGTCGGTGAGCCCGGTGATGGTGACGATGACGCCGTAGACCACGAACAGACCGCCGATGATGCGGCGCAGGTCGAAGATGCGGGCCGCCGTCGCGGACTCGGTCTCCAGCTCGGAGACCTCCCGCTGGACGTCCTGCTCGGTGTAGTGCGGCGGACGGTGCTTAGGATGCTCGGTCATGGTTTCCTCGGTCCTCCCGCGTCAGAACGAGAACGGGATGTAGCAGGCGGCGGCCAGGACGACCGCGCCCCAGCCCAGCAGGGCCGGCTTGCGGTACCACGCGTCGTCGCCCTCGGCGGGCGGCTCGGACATGCCGGGGGAGCGGGTGCCGTAGACCAGGCCCTGGAGTTCCTCCGCCGGCTTCGGCTTGGTGAACAGGGACACCGCGATCATCACGACCGCGCCGGCGACGAACCCGGCGATCGCGGAGACGAAGTTGGCGCCCTGGTCGGAGGGGATGGAGATGACGCCCTTCTTGTAGAAGACGAAGTAGTTGATCATCGCCGCGGTGGTGCCGGCGAGCAGGCCCCAGAAGCCGGACTTGGCGGACGCGCGCTTCCAGAACATGCCGACGATGAAGACGACGAACATCGGCACGTTGAAGAAGGAGAACAGCGTCTGCAGGTAACTCATGATGTTCGAGAACGAGGACGCCAGGAACGCCGTGCCGACGGAGGCGCAGACGCCGATCACGGTGATCAGCCGGCCGAACCGCACGTAGTACTCGTCCTCGCGGTCACGCACCACGTACTTGGCCCAGATGTCGTTGGTGAACACCGTGTTGAACGACGACACGTTCGCCGCCATGCCCGCCATGAAGGCCGCCAGCAGACCGGTGACGGCGATGCCGAGCACGCCGTTGGGCAGCAGTTCCTGCATCAGGTAGGGGATCGCGTCGTTGTACGCCAGCCCGGACTTCTTGCTGCCGATGTCCGGCACGAGCGCGGCGGCGACCAGGCCGGGGATCATCACCAGGAAGACGATGAAGATCTTCGGGAAGGCGGCGATGAGCGGGGTGCGCTGCCCGGCGGAGAGGTTCTTCGCGGACAGGGCGCGCTGCACCTCGGCGAAGTTGGTGGTCCAGTAGCCGAAGGAGAGCACGAAGCCGAGGCCGAGGACGATGGTGAGCCAGTTGGCGCCGAGCGGGTTGGCGTGCCCGATGCCCGTGCCGCCCCAGGCGGTGGTGAAGTCGGCGCCGTGCTGCGCGGTGAGCTTGTCGGTCAGTCCGTTCCAGCCGCCGACCTTCTTCAGGCCGAGCACGGTGATGGGGATGAGCGCGGCGAGGATGACGAAGAACTGGAGCACCTCGTTGTAGATCGCCGAGGACAGGCCGCCCAGGGTGATGTAACCGAGCACCAGGGCGCCGGCGACGACGATGGCGACCCACTGCGGCCAGCCGAGCAGGGCCTCGACGACGAGCGCGAGGGCGTAGAGGTTGACGCCGGCGATCAGCACCGCGGCGAACGCGAACAGGGCGGAGCTGAGCAGGTGGGCGGCCTTGTCGAAGCGCAGCAGCAGGAACTCGGGGACCGAGCGGACCTTGCTGCCGTAGTAGAAGGGCATCATCACCAGGCCGAGGAAGACCATGGCGGGGATGGCGCCGATCCAGTACCAGTGGACGGTGTAGGCGCCGTACTGGGCGCTGTTGGCCGCCATGCCCAGGATCTCGGTGGCCGCCAGGTTCGCCGAGATGAAGGCGAGGCCGGTGATCCAGGCGGGCAGCGAGCGTCCGGAGAGGAAGAAGTCGAGGCTGGTCTTGACGGAGCGGCGGGCGGCGAGGCCGATGCCCAGGACGACGACGAAGTAGATCGCCAGGATCGTGTAGTCCAGCCAGTTGGTGGGGAGCCGTAGCTCCGCCGCCAGATATGTGGGGGTTTGCATGAGAACTCGCTTCGTTGCGCGAACTGATCCAAGCGGAACCTACGCCGCCGTGTTCGTTATTTGAACACTTTGACTGGTGTTCTTTGTTTGATTGTGATCGAGCGCAGGGTGTCGAGTTGTGATCTGTTATGTTTGATTGTGTTGAGTGTTGGAGTGGGGACGTGGAGGAGTCCGGCGTGAAGAAGACCCCGACCCGGCTTGCCGACGGTCGTGAGCTGATCTACTACGACCTGCGGGACGACACCGTGCGCGACGCGGCCGACCGGCGCCCCCTGGACCGCACGGTCACCACGTCCGAGGTCCGCCGCGACCCGCTGCTCGGCGACGCCGTCGCCATCGCCTCGCACCGCCAGGGCCGCACCTACCACCCGCCGGCCGACGAGTGCCCCCTGTGCCCCACGCACGGCGACCGGCTCAGCGAGATCCCGGACTCCTCGTACGACGTCGTGGTCTTCGAGAACCGCTTCCCCTCCCTCGCCGGCGACTCCGGCCGCTGCGAGGTCGTCTGCTTCACCCCCGACCACGACGCCTCCTTCGCCGACCTCACCCCCGAACAGGCCCGCCTGGTGCTGGACGCGTGGACGGACCGCACCGCGGAGCTGTCCCGCCTGCCCGCCGTGGAGCAGGTGTTCTGCTTCGAGAACCGCGGCGCCGAGATCGGCGTGACCCTCGGCCACCCGCACGGGCAGATCTACGCCTACCCCTTCACCACCCCGCGCACCGCGCTGATGCTCCGCTCGCTCGCCGTCCACAAGGAGGCCACCGGCGGGGAGAACCTGTTCGACGCGGTCCTGGAGCGCGAACTGGCCGACGAGCGGGTCGTCCTGGAGGGTGAACACTGGGTGGCCTTCGTCCCGTACGCGGCCCACTGGCCGTACGAGGTCCACCTGTACCCGAGGCGCCGGGTGCCCGACCTGCTCGCGCTGGACGAGGCGGCCCGCGCGGAGTTCCCCCGGGTGTATCTGGAACTCTTGAAGCGGTTCGACCGGATCTTCGATGGGCGGGACGGAGGGGAAAGCTCCGCGGGTGAGCCTCCGACGCCGTACATCGCGGCCTGGCACCAGGCCCCGTTCGGCACGCTGGAGGAGTTCGACGGTGTGACGCGCGACGACTTCGCGCTCCACCTCGAGCTTTTCACCATCCGCCGCACTTCCGGCAAACTGAAGTTTCTCGCGGGCTCCGAGTCCGGCATGAGCGTGTTCATCAACGACGTGCCGCCGGAGCGCGCGGCCGAGCGACTGCGAGAGGTAGCGAGTTCATGAAGTACCTGGTGACGGGTGGCGCCGGATATGTCGGCAGCGTCGTGGCCCAGCACCTGCTGGAGGCCGGGCACGAGGTCACCGTCCTCGACAACCTCTCCACCGGCTTCCGCGCCGGCGTGCCCGCCGGGGCCGCCTTCATCGAGGGCGACATCCGCGACGCCGCCAAGTGGCTCGACCCCTCCTTCGACGGCGTGCTGCACTTCGCGGCGTTCTCGCAGGTCGGCGAGTCGGTGCTGAAGCCGGAGAAGTACTGGGACAACAACGTCGGCGGCAGCATGGCGCTGCTCGCCGCGATGCGCGAGGCCGGCGTGCGCAAGCTGGTGTTCTCCTCCACCGCGGCCACCTACGGCGAGCCCGAGCAGACCCCCATCCGGGAGACCGCCCCGACCCGGCCCACCAGCCCCTACGGCGCCTCCAAGCTCGCCGTCGACCACATGATCACCGGCGAGGCGCGCGCCCACGGCCTGGCTGCGGTCTCCCTGCGCTACTTCAACGTGGCCGGCGCCTACGGCGCGTACGGCGAGCGCCACGACCCCGAGTCGCACCTGATCCCGCTGGTGCTCCAGGTCGCCCAGGGCCGCCGCGAGACCATCTCGGTCTACGGCGACGACTACCCGACCCCCGACGGCACCTGCGTGCGCGACTACATCCACGTGGCGGACCTGGCCGAGGCCCACCTGCTGGCCCTGGGCGCCGCCGCCCCCGGCGAGCACCTGATCTGCAACCTCGGCAACGGCAACGGCTTCTCCGTGCGCGAGGTCGTCGAGACCGTCCGCGAGGTCACCGGCCACCCGATCCCGGAGGTCACCGCGGAGCGCCGCGGCGGCGACCCGGCGGTCCTGGTCGCCTCCGCGGACACCGCCCGCGAGAAGCTGGGCTGGAACCCGACCCGCGCGGACCTCGCGGGGATCGTCGCGGACGCGTGGGAGTTCGCGCAGAGCATCACGAGGGAGCACTAGTGGGGGCACAGCAGGTCGCGGAGCGCTTCGCCGAGCTGTACGGGGCACGGCCCGAGGGCGTCTGGGCGGCACCGGGCCGGGTCAACCTGATCGGCGAGCACACCGACTACAACGACGGCTTCGTCATGCCGTTCGCCCTGCCGCACCAGGCGGTGGCCGCGGTCTCCCGCCGCACCGACGGCCTGCTGCGCCTGCACTCGGCCGACATCGGGGGCGGGATCACCGAGCTGCGCCCGGACGACCTCGCGCCCGGCGGCGACCACGACTGGACGGCCTACCCGGCGGGCGTGGTCTGGGCGCTGCGCGAGGCGGGCCACGAGATCACCGGCGCCGACATCCACCTGGCGTCCACGGTCCCGACCGGCGCGGGCCTGTCCTCCTCCGCCGCCCTGGAGGTCGTGATCGCGCTCGCCCTGAACGACCTGTACGACCTGGGCCTGAAGGGCTGGCGGCTGGCCCGACTGTGCCAGCGCGCCGAGAACGTCTACGTCGGCGCGCCCACCGGCATCATGGACCAGACGGCGTCGGCCTGCTGCGAGGCCGGGCACGCGCTGTTCCTGGACACCCGTGACCTGTCCCAGCGGCAGATCCCCTTCGACCTCGCGGCGGAGGGCCTGCGGCTGCTGGTGGTGGACACCCAGGTCAAGCACGCGCACAGCGGCGGCGAGTACGGCAAGCGCCGGGCCGGGTGCGAGAAGGGCGCGGCGCTGCTCGGCGTCGACGCCCTGCGCGACATCCCGTACGACGGCCTGGACGCGGCCCTCGCCCGCCTCGGCGACGAGGAGGAGGTCGTCCGGCTGGTCCGCCACGTCGTGACGGAGAACGAGCGGGTCGAACGCACGGTCGCCCTGCTGCGGGCCGGCGAGCCCCGGGCCATCGGCCCGGTCCTCACCGAGGGCCACGCCTCCCTGCGCGACGACTTCCGGATCTCCTGCCCGGAGCTGGACCTGGTGGTCGACACCGCCCTGGCCGGCGGCGCCCTCGGCGCCCGGATGACCGGCGGCGGCTTCGGCGGCTCGGCGATCGTCCTGACCGAGGCGGCGGACGTCGACACCCTGACGAAGTCCGTCGAGGAGGCCTTCGCCGCGGCGGGCTTCACCGCCCCGCGCGTCTTCGAGGCGGTCCCGTCGGCGGGCGCCCGGCGGCTCGTCTGACCCGACGTCAGACCAGGCGTTTGGTCAGGGTGTACTCCGTGATCCCCGGCGGGTAGTCGGGGATCACGCAGACCACCTCGTAGCCCTGTTTGCGGTAGAAGCCGGGGGCCTGGAAGTCCCAGGTCTCCAGGCGGGCGGAGGTGCAGCCGCGGGCGGTGGCCAGCCGTTCCGCCTCGGCGAGCAGCCGGGAGCCGAGGCCCGTGCCGCGGTGACGGGTCTCCACCCACAGGTAGGTGACGTGCAGCCAGGTCGTCCAGGTGTGGCCGACCAGCCCGCCCGCCAGCTCACCGGCCGCGTCCAGCCCCCACACGTGCAGCGGGGCCTCGCGTTCGCCGGGGGTGCCGCGCAGCGCGGCCAGCACCGGGGACGCCGCCGTGTTGGTGTCCCGCAAGCGTGAGCGGAGCAGATCGCGTCGTCCCTTGTCGACTTCCGTCTCGATACGAAACATGCGGCACACCATAAACGTGCCGGACGGCCAGTTCTGCAAATCTCCTTCCGCTGCGTGCCCGCATCCGTACTCTGTGGAACAGCACCGGTGGGGGCCGGTGCCGCTCAGGGGGCGAGACACGCGGGTACGGCGCCCGCGGTCGGGGACGGCAGTCTCCGCGACGGCGGCGGCCGTGCGGCGCGTTGTCCCTGTCCGCCGGTGTCGTACCCGTGCCCGTCGTCGTACTCCCGTCCTTCTCCGGGCACGCCCGGAAGCCGTCTCGTTCCGGAGCTTTCCGGACCTTGGACATCCCCTGCTCCACGCGGAGCCCGGGGAAGGGGGTCACGTGGTTCGTATCCGAGTCCTGGTCGTCGACGACCACCGCATCTTCGCCGAGTCGCTGGCCGCCGCCCTGGCCGCCGAACCCCTCCTCACC
>NZ_JACBWZ010000314.1 GCF_013870595.1 Streptomyces sp. WELS2
ACGACGCTGCGCCCGGCCTGAGCGCTCACGGCGGTCCGGGCGCTGGGCGGTGACCCGTCGGGCCGGGAGGACACCGGCTGGTTCCACACCGTGCGCTACGACTCCCGCCCGCAGGACTCCGCCCGAGCCCACGGGCCTGCCGGACGCCGGGTGCCAACGCGTCGGGGGAGGCATAGCCCGTAGGGACGAACAGCGGCTTCGCCCGGCGCAGTCCGGCGTGCGGCGGGCGGCCGCCCCGGGTCAGATGGACTCGTGCGAACCCCCATACACCACCTCCGCGGCCGGTCCCGCCTTGGCCTGACCGGCGCCCTGACCGTCCTCGTCCTGTCCCTGTCCAGCCCCCCGGCCGCGCCGGCCACTCCCGACCCGACCGGGGGCCCGATCACCCGCGGCAACGCCTACATGGGCATCGGCGTCCTCGCCCACGACGGCGCCTCGGACACCCCGCCCCCGGCCCCCCGCGTAACCCAGACCGAGGGTGTGGACGTCTCCAGTCACCAGGGCGAGGTCGACTGGGGGTCGCTGTGGGACAGCGGCGTCCGGTGGGCGTACACCAAGGCCACCGAGGGGACGTACTACACCAACCCCTACTTCACCCAGCAGTACGACGGCTCCTTCGACGCCGGCATGGTCCGCGGCGCCTACCACTTCGCCACCCCGGACACGGCCGGCGGTGCCGCGCAGGCCGACTACTTCCTGGCGCACGGCGGCGGCTGGTCGGCCGACGGCAAGACCCTGCCGGGCGTCCTCGACATCGAGTGGAACCCGTACGGCGACGCCTGTTACGGCAAGTCGGCGAGCGCCATGGTCGACTGGATCCGCGCCTTCCTCGACCGCTACAAGTCCCGCACCGGCCGGGCGGCGGTCGTCTACACGGCCACCAGCTGGTGGTCCGAGTGCACCGGGAACTACGCCGGTTTCGGACCGGTCAATCCGCTGTGGATCGCGCGCTACGCCTCCACGGCGGGGACACTGCCGGCCGGCTGGTCGTCGTACACCATGTGGCAGTACACCTCCTCGGGACCGTCGGTCGGCGACCACGACCGCTTCAACGGCTCCCAGGACAAACTGCGCGAGTTCGCCACCGGCTGAGCGCTCCCGCCCGCGTTCAGTCCACGTCCACGTCGTCGAAGAGGGCGTGCATCGCGCCGAGCACCCGCAGACAGGCGTCGACGTCGGCCAAGGTCAGGTCGCCGTCGACCCGGCGCAGCAGTTCGTGCTCACGGGCCCGTACGGCGCCGATCGCCGCCCGGCCGCGCTCGGTGAGCCGGATCAGCGAGGACCGGCGGTGCGCCGGGTTGGGCACGCTCTCCACCAGCTCCTGCCGTGCCGCGTCGTTCACCATCCGCTGTACGAACTGGCGGCTGAGCGCCTGGGCCCGGCCCATCTGCGGGACCGTCATCGGGCCCCGGGCGCGCAGCAGGTCGAGGACGGCGCGGACGCCGACCGAGAGCCCTTCGACCGGTGCCGCCTGCTCCACCTTGCGGTGCACCCGCCGGTAGAGCGGGCCGACCAGGTCGAAGACCTCGGTGAGGCGCTCGGCCAGTTCGTCCTGGCGGGAGCGGGCGGACCGGGCGGGGGCGGTGCGGTCGTGGTTCATGCGTACAGGATGACACCTTGGTTGCCAACCTGCGGGAAAAATGACACCTTGGTTGTCATGACTGTCGATCAGGCATCGCTTCCCGTCCGCTACCTGCCGACCTCGGACGGCCGCCTCGCCTACCGCGAGACCGGCTCCGGCACGCCCCTCGTCCTGCTGCACGGCGGCTTCACCGACCACCGCATGTGGGAGGCGCAGCTGCGGGCCTTCGCGCCGACCCACCGGGTCATCGTCTGGGACGCCCGCGGTCACGGCGCCTCCGACAACGCCACCCGCCCGTTCCGGCAGGCCGACGACCTCGCCGCGCTGCTGCGCGGACTCGACGCCGCCCCCGCCGTGCTCGTCGGGCTGTCCATGGGCGGCGGCATCGCGACCGACTGCGCGCTGGAGCACCCCGAACTGGTCCGCGCGCTCGTCGTCAGCGGCGGCGGCACCAGCGAGCCCGTCTTCGAGCACCCCTGGGTGCTCGAGGTCATCGCCCGCCAGCAGGCGAGCCTGGCCGCGGGCGACCTGGAGGGCTGGGCGGACGCGTTCGCGCTGTGGGCCGCGGGGCCGCACCGGGAGCTGTCCGAAGTGGACCCCGACGTGGTCCGGCTGATACGGGAGATGGGGCTGGCCACGCTGCGCAAGCACACACCCGGCGAACCCGACCACCGTGTCCTCGTCACCCGGACCTGGGAGCGCGTGCCCGGCATCGGGGTACCGCTGCTCACCGTGAACGGTGCCCTCGAGTCCCCGGACCACCTCGCCATGGCCGCCCGGCTCGTGAACCTCGTCCCGGGCGGCCGCGGCGTCACCGTCCCGGGCGCCGCCCACTACCCGAACATGGAGAACCCGGACGCCTTCGACGCGGAACTCTCCGCCTTCCTGGAGCGGCTGCCGTAAGCCGGCGGCGGGGGAGCGGGCCGGTGTCCCGGGCGCCGTACCCGGGGGGATGCGCCGGGCCCGCTTCCGGTGGGGTGCCCGGGCGTGAGGCGGCCGGCCCGAGAGGGGTACCCGCCGGTGGAGCGGCCTGACCCGGGCGGGCGTACCGGCACTGCGGGGCGTCCGCCCCGAGGGGAGACTGCTGGGAAGACGACCGTGCCTGGGTGGTGATGCAGAGGTGACCGCGGAACCGGGCGGGTCCCCGCTGGAGGAGTTCCTGGCCGACCCCACCAGCTGCACCCTGGACATGGCCAACGTCGTCAGCCGCTGCGCGAAGGCGCTGGGCCTGCGGCACGCCGTGATCTACCTCGCCGACCTCCAGCAGCGGCACCTCGTACCGCTCACCGACGTCACCGAGCCCCTGTCCATCGACGAATCGCTCGCCGGCTGGTGCTACCGCACCCAGTCGCTGCGGGTGGAGGAGTCCGAGCGGGACGGCATGACCGCCTGGTTCCCGCTGCTCGACGGCGCCGAACGGCTCGGCGTCCTCGCCGTCCACACCCACACGCTCACCGCCGAGTCCCTGCGCCAGGGCCGCGCGATGGCCGCCCTGCTCGCCATGATGACCACCTCCAAGCGGGCGTACAAGGAGACCTTCGTACGCCGGACCCGCACCCGGGCGATGCACCTGCCCGCCGAGATGCTGCGCGCCTTCCTGCCCCCGCGCACCATCGGCAACCCCCACATCGTCTCCACGGCCGTCCTCGAACCCGCCTACGACCTCGGCGGCGACGCCTTCGACCACGCCCTGACCACCGACACCCTGCACGCCGTCGTGCTGGACGCCATGGGGCACAACCTGCTCTCCGGGCTGACCAGCGCGGTCGCCCTGGCCGCCTGCCGCAACGCCCGGCGCGTCGACGCCGACCTGCTCTCCCTGGTGGACGGCGTCGACGAGGCGCTCAGCCAGTGGCTGCCGGACCAGTTCTGCACCGGGATCCTCGCCCGCCTCGACTTCTGCAGCGGCGTCCTGAAGTGGGTCAACTGCGGCCACCCCGCGCCGCTGCTGATCCGCGACCACCGGCTGATCGTCGACGCGCTCTCCCGCGAGGCCGACCCGCCCATGGGCCTGCGGTCCCTGCTGCACGCGCGGGAGCGGCAGGTGCACGAGTCCCGGCTCCAGCCCGGGGACCGCGTACTGCTCTACACCGATGGCGTGACCGAGGCGCGGACGGCCGACGGCAGGCTGCTCGGCCTGGAACGGTTCGCGGACTACGTCATCCGGGCCAGCGCCACCGGGGAGATCGCGCCCGAGACGCTCCGCCGCCTCATCCACTCGCTGCTGGACTCCCAGGACAGCCGGCTCCGCGACGACGCCACGATCCTGATGTTCGAGTGGCAGCCGAGCGGCCGGCTGCCGGGAACCGGCCTCATCGGTTAGGCGCGGCGGGCACCGGCGCTCATGGGCCGGCGGCGGGACCCGGGGTTCGTCGAGCGGCCGGCGACGGGCGGGGGCCGTTACGGGGTCGTCAAAGGGAGCGGGGCGAAGACGTGCCGCTCCCACAGCCGGCGCGAGGCCTCCTCCGGATAGCGGGCGACCGCCGGCACGGTGTCGAAGAGCCGGACGAGGCGCCGGTCGGTGTCGTAAGCGGGCCAGCCCGGGTCTCCCGTGGCGGCGAAGGCGGTCCAGGCGGAGCGGAAGCGGGCGGACAACGCCTCGGTCTGCGGTGACGGCGCAGGCCCGACGAGTATTTCCCCGATGCCGCCGTAGACCCCGAAGGCAAGGGGCACGTCCAGGGCGTGGCAGGCGCCGAGGGTGCCGTCGCCGGCCGGAGCGGAGTACGTGAGTTCGTACAGGTATGCCCGGCCGCCGCCGGACGTGTGCGCCTCGGCCAGGTGCACGGAGGGCATGCGGAACAGCCAGTCGGACTGGACGAGTTCGAACAGGTGCTCCGTGGAGGCGTCCGGGAACGCCGCGCGGTAGGCCTGCTCGGCGTCCGGTGCCGGACCGAACAGGGCGAGGACCAGCGAGGCCAGGTCCTCGTCCACGCGGTGGCCCAGCGTTCCGTCCAGGTGGCGGAAGAGCCGGAACTCGTCCCGGGTGTGGCCGACGACGAGGTCCACGTCCCGCGCGGCACCCCGCGCGAGTGCCTCCCAGGGGGTCGCCGCCAGCACATCACCGTCGACGACGGGGGCGAAGGGGGTCAGTGTCAAGGCGACCGGGCCCCAGCGGTGGGCGTACTCACGCATCCGGGAGCCGAGTGCGGCCCCGGCCCGGGTCAGCTCGCCCGGATCCACACCGGACAGCTCGGCCACCGTCGGGCGCAGTCCGATACCGCCGACGAGGGCCTCGGCGATGTCCCCGGCCAGTGCCTCGGAGAACAGCGGTCCCGGCACGCTCTGGGCGATGGCCCTGCGGAACAGCGGCCGGGCCCGGGGCATGGCCAGGAGAGCGGCGACGGACCCCGCGCCGGCCGACTCGCCGAAGACGGTGACCTGTTCCGGATCGCCCCCGAAGGCGGTGATGTTGTCCCTCACCCACTCCAGGGCGGCGACCTGGTCGAGCAGACCGCGGTTGGCGGGCGCCCCCCCGATCCGCAGGAAACCCTCGACGCCGACCCGGTAGTTGAAAGTGACCATGACCACCTCGTTCTCCCGGGCGAGGCGGCTCGCGTCATAGGCGGGATCGTGGGCGGAACCGAGCTTGTAGGCGCCGCCGTAGATCCACACCATGACCGGGCGCCGCGCGGCCGGGTCCGGGTCCGGCGTCCATACGTTGACGGTCAGCCAGTCGTCGCCGGACGGTGTGTCGCCGGCCGGAGCCCCCTCGGGCCCGATCGGCTCCTGTGGCGGGGGCGGACCGAACGCCAGGGCGTCGCGAGTGCCGTCCCAGCGGTCCACCGGGCGCGGCGCGCCGAAGCGCGCCGCACCGACCGGCGGCTGGGCGTAAGGGATGCCGCGGAAGACGGCGAGCCCTTCCTCGCGCCGGCCGCGGACCGTGCCCGCCACGGTCGTGACCTCAGGGAAATCGCGCATGCTCATGGTGATCCTCGGTGACACGGACTCGGCCGGACTTGCCTGAGGACAGTCAATCACCCAAAGGGGCGACCGTGCGGCGGAGTTGGCGTTGCCGGCCCGGGGGAGGGGGGCGACGAAGGCCCGGTACGCGTGTCACCCGCGGCCCGGGACAAGACACCTAGGTGCCCGAGGCGAGCAGCTGGTCGGCCAGCCGGTGGGCCTGGGCCAGCAGCACGCCGTAGGTGGCGACCTCGTCGGGGTCGTCCGTCGTGGCGCGGGCCAGGTCCCGGCGCAGCACGGTAAGGGCGCCGCGCAGGTCCGCCACGGCCTCGCGGAGCTCCTCCTCGTGGTCGTCGCCGAAGCGGCTGTGGCTGTAGAGCCGCAGCGTGTCGGCGGTGCGGCACAGGAACTGCCCGTACCGCCGGGCGAGCGCGAGGTCCGGCCGGGGCGCCGAGCGGTCCTCGGCGGCGGCCTCCAGCACCGTGCGGGTCACCTCGGCGGTGTGCACGGCCGCGTAGTCCAGGACCATCAGCGCGTCCTCGTACCCGTTGCCGGGCGGCGGTGCGGCACCCGTGCGGCGGCGCGGGTTGACGCGCAGGCTCTCCCGGCCCCACTCCACCGACGAACGGGCCTGCTCCACCAGCCGGGGCAGCCGCAGGGCGCGGTCGTGCCAGGCGCCGGCCTCCGCGGCGTCCCAGCGGCCCTCGGCCAGTCCGTCCGCCACGTCCCGCAGGATGCCGTGTACCTCCGCCACCGCGTCCCGCAGCGCCGCCTGGGTGTCGCGCAGATACAGCGGCGGCCGGACCAGCGCGTTGACCGCGATGCCGACCACCGCCCCGAACAGGGCCTCGGCGAGCCGGGCCGCGGAGGTGGACACGGACACCGATCCGTTGGTCAGCACGAACAGGGCACCGGTGGCCGCGTACACCCCCTGGCTGCCCAGGCGCCGCCACTGGCCCAGCAGCATCGCCAGCGGCAGGACCACCGCCATCGCGGCCACCGGGCTGGGCAGGAGCAGTCCGACCGCCGTGGCCGCGACGGTGCCGGCCGCGATCGCCGCGAGCTGTTGCAGCCCGTGCGCGATCGACCGGTACACGGTCGACTCCACCAGCACCACCGCGACCCACGGCGCGACGAACGCCACCGGTGCCTTCAGCCACCAGCCCGCCACCGCCCAGGCCACCCACGCGGCCAGCGCCGCCTTCACGGCCTGCACGGCCAGGTCGGATCGGCCGCCATG
>NZ_JACBWZ010000315.1 GCF_013870595.1 Streptomyces sp. WELS2
GGATCAGGATGGGCGAGTCCAGGGTCTGCGCGCCCCCGGCGTCCCGCCCGAGCAGGGCCAGCGCCCCGGCGTAGTACCCGCGCCCGGTGCGCTCGTACCGCTTGATGACCCGGCAGGCGTTCTGCACCGGCGACCCGGTCACCGTCGCCGCGAACATGGTCTCCCGCAGCACCTCCCGCGCGTCCAGCGAGGACCTCCCGCGCAGCTCGTACTCGGTGTGCGCGAGGTGCGCCATCTCCTTCAGCCGGGGGCCGACGACGACCCCGCCCATGTCGCCGACGGTGCACATCATCTTCAGCTCCTCGTCGACGACCATCGACAGCTCCTCGGTCTCCTTGGCGTCGGAGAGGAACGTCAGCAGGTCCTCCGGGGTGGGCCCGCCGGCCGGATAGCGGTACGTGCCGCTGATCGGGTTCATGACGACCGTGCCGCCGGTCATCCGCACGTGCACCTCGGGGCTCGCGCCCACCAGCGTCCGGTCCCCGGTGTGCACCACGAACGTCCAGTACGCGCCCCGCTCGGCCGCCAGCAGCCGCCTGAACAGCGCGAGCGCGTCCGCGCGGCCGAAGCCGGGGATCCGGCCCTCGTACGTGCGCCGGATCACGAAGTTCGCACCCTCGCCCCGGCCGATCTCCTCGCGCAGCACCCGGCCGACGATCTCGCCGTACGCCTCGTCGTCCACGTCGAAGCCGCCGTCCTCGACCCGCACCTCGTGCGCGGGCAGCCGGTCCAGCGCTTCGGCGAGCGGGAGCTCGTACGACTCCTCGGGCGTGAGCACCAGCAGTGGGGTGCCGTCGTCGCGGACGTCGAACCCGCGCTCGCCCAGCTGCCGGAACGGCACCAGGGCGAGCCCCTCGCCGGGCAGGTCGGCCAGCTTCTCCCGCCGGGTCACCGGGCCGGTCAGCACCTCCACCACCTGCTCGTCGCGGCCCGGGGTGCGGCGGCGGAGCAGGGCGAAGGGGCGGTCGTCGTGGGCGAGCCGTGCCAGGTCCATGGGGTTCCTCGTTCCGTCGGTATCGGTGAGGAACGGCCCCGGAAACGCCGAAGGCCGCCCCTCGGGCGGCCTTCGCGAAGTCGTCGTACGCGCGATCAGTGGGCCGCCGGATGAGCGGTCCACCACCAGTTCCGGATCGAAGGCGCGAACATGCCGGAGACCATAGGGCCATCGCGGTGGCCGTGTCCACCGGGACCCGCTCGCCGGGTCACACCGCCGTATCCACGGGATCCGGTGTCCCACAGTTTGGGCGTGGGGACCGACACCGGGCACGCAGCCCGTAGTCTGGGAGCGTGAACGCAAACGCCTCCAACGTCGACATGAACACCTGGCGAGACCTCCCTGCGGCACAGCAGCCGGAGTATCCGGACCAGGAAGCTCTCCGGAAGGTGATCACCGAACTGGAGAGCTTCCCTCCGCTGGTCTTCGCGGGCGAGTGCGACCAGCTGCGCGCCCGGATGGCGGCCGTCGCCAAGGGAGAGGCGTTCCTCCTCCAGGGCGGCGACTGCGCGGAGGCCTTCGACGGCGTGTCCGCCGACCAGATCCGCAACAAGCTGAAGACGCTGCTCCAGATGGGCGCCGTCCTCACCTACGCGGCGTCCGTGCCCGTGGTGAAGGTCGGCCGCATCGCGGGCCAGTACTCCAAGCCGCGCTCCAAGCCGACCGAGACCCGCGACGGCGTGACGCTGCCGGTGTACCGGGGCGACTCCGTCAACGGCTTCGACTTCACCGAGGCCAGCCGCATCCCCGACCCGGAGCGGCTGAAGCGCATGTACCACGCGTCGGCGTCCACGCTGAACCTGGTGCGCGCCTTCACCACCGGCGGCTACGCCGACCTGCGCCAGGTGCACGCCTGGAACCAGGACTTCGTGCGCACCTCGCCGTCCGGCCAGCGCTACGAGCAGCTCGCGCGCGAGATCGACAACGCGCTGAACTTCATGCACGCGTGCGGCGCGGACCCGGAGGAGTTCAAGACCGTCGAGTTCTACTCCTCGCACGAGGCGCTGCTGATGGACTACGAGACGGCCCTCACCCGGGTCGACTCGCGCACCGGGCAGCTGTACGACGTCTCCGCGCACATGGTGTGGATCGGTGAGCGCACCCGGCAGCTGGACCACGCGCACATCGAGTTCGCCTCGCGGATCCGCAACCCGATCGGCATCAAGCTCGGCCCGACCACCACGGCCGAGGAGGCGCTGCAGTACATCGAGCGCCTCGACCCGGAGCGGGAGCCGGGCCGGCTGACCTTCATCGTCCGGATGGGCGCCGACAAGATCCGCGACAAGCTCCCCGAGCTGGTCGAGAAGGTCACGGCGTCCGGGGCGACGGTGGCCTGGGTGACCGACCCGATGCACGGCAACACCTTCGAGGCGGCCTCCGGGCACAAGACCCGCCGCTTCGACGACGTGCTGGACGAGGTCAAGGGCTTCTTCGAGGTCCACAAGGCGCTCGGCACCCACCCGGGCGGCATCCACGTGGAGCTGACCGGCGACGACGTCACCGAGTGCGTGGGCGGCGGCGACGAGATCTTCGTGGACGACCTGCACCAGCGCTACGAGACGGCCTGCGACCCCCGGCTGAACCGCAGCCAGTCGCTGGACCTGGCGTTCCTCGTGGCCGAGATGTACCGGGACCAGTGACCGGCGGCCGATGAGCCACCCTGGGGCGCGGATCACACCCGATCCGCGCCCCAGCCGCTTTCCCGGGTGCCACCGCGTGAGTAAGGTTAGGTTTGCCTCACCGGAACGGGGAGTGCATGGAACAGCGAACCCCTCGGGGAGGTGAACCCGCGTGTACGTCTGCAGTTGCTTCGGCATCACCGAGGACCAGGTGAAGCGGCACGCGGAGAACGGCGCCTGCACCCCGCGCCAGATCGCCTCCGCCTGCAAGGCCGGCACCGACTGCGGCGGCTGCGTCCGGCGCATCCAGGCCCTGCTCGGCCGCGGTGCCTGCCCGCGCCGGGAACTGATCGACCAGCGGGCCCCGGCCCTGGCCCGGCTGGACGACGCCGCCTAGTCGGAGGAGTCCGGCTGGCTCTGCTCGATCAGGGTCGACAGGTAGAGCGCCTCGCCCAGCTTGTCCACGAGTTCCAGCTGGGTGTCCAGATAGTCGATGTGGTGTTCCTCGTCGGCCAGGATCGCCTCGAAGACGTTGGCCGACGTGATGTCGTCCTTCTCCCGCATCAGCTGCACGCCCCGGCGCAGCCGGTCGATGGCCTCCACCTCGATCTGCCGGTCCGCCTGGAACATCTCGGTCACCGTCTGCCCGACCCGTACGTGGAAGAGCCGCTGGTAGTTGGGCAGGCCGTCCAGGAGCAGGATGCGGTCGGTGAGGACCTCGGCGTGCCGCATCTCGTCGAACGACTCCGCCCGGGTGTACCGGGCGAGCTTGGTCCACCCCTTGTGGTCCTGGAGCTTGGCGTGCAGGAAGTACTGGTTGATCGCGGTCAGCTCGGCGGTCAGCTGTTCGTTCAGCAGTTCGATGACCTCGGGGTCGCCTTGCATGGCTGTGGACTCCTTCCAGGGGGACCGGGCCGCTAGCGCCGCATGATTGCACCGGCGGGGAAGATCGTCCAGTAAGTGCGTACTTAGTAAGTACGCACTGAGTTGTCGGTAATTGTCCCGTTCGGGGGTGGGTGGTCAGGGGCACTGCCCGGGGTCTGTCAGGATGGATACATGGGTCATCCGGTGGAGCGCGAGTCCGAGGCGGCGGCGGGGGCCGAGCTTCCGCCGGGTCAGCGGCTCCAGCGGGGCTGGCCGGTCACGCACTACGGACCCGTGCCGAAGTTCCGGCCCGAGCGCTGGGAGTTCCGGGTCTTAGGCGCCACCGCCGACGGCGGCAAGCACACCTGGACCCACGAGGAGTTCACGGCCCTGCCGTACACCACGGTGGTGGCCGATCTGCACTGCGTGACGAAGTACAGCATGCTCGGCGCGGAGTGGGGCGGCGTCCCGGCGAGCGCCGTCCTGGACCTCGCGCCGCCGGCGCCGGACGTCACCCATGTGATGGTCTGGGCGGAGTACGGCTTCAGCTCGAACCTGCGCCTGTCGGACTTCTGCTCCGAGCGGACCATCTTCGCCACCCACAAGGACGGCGAGCTGCTCACCGCCGAGCACGGCTTCCCGGTCCGCCTGATCGTGCCCCACCTGTACGCGTGGAAGGGCCCGAAGTGGGTCCGGGGCGTGGAGTACATGACCGCCGACCGCCGCGGCTTCTGGGAGGAGCGCGGCTACCACAACATCGGCGACCCCTGGAAGGAACAGCGCTACTCCTACCAGGAGGAGCCCGGGGACGGCCCCGAGCTCTGACTCCCGCGTCTTGCGGGTTCAGTGGTGGTACCGGTGCACCACCGCGTGGCCCCGGCCCCGGCCGATCGTCCACTTGTTGACCGGGGTGGTCACCAGGAAGGCGAGCACCAGCGAGACGGCGAGCGAGATCCAGAACAGCGCGTCGCCCAGCATGGCGTCCCTCGCCGACGGCCAGACCATGATCACGCCGTTGTCGATCAGCTCCATCACCGCGATCGACAGGGTGTCCGCCGCCAGCGCCACCCGGAAGGCCGTACGGAAGCCGACGCCGGCCCGCAGCACCCCGCGCAGGGTGAGCGAGTAGCCGAAGAAGAAGGCCAGCACGATCGCGAGCAGGGTGGTCGGCAGGTTGCCCCAGCCGAGGGCCGTACCGAGGACCATGCCCAGCACCTCGCCGATGGCGCAGCCGGTCAGGCAGTGCAGGGTGGCCTGGACCGCCATGGACCAGGTGGCGGCGGGGGTGTGGTGCTGCCCGTGCTGCCCGTGGTCCGTGTGCTCCTGGGTGTGGTGGTGCTCGTGTTCCGCGCGGGCTTCGTGCCGCATGACTGCCCCCAAGTCGGGTGGTGGTTCCCTCACCGAGTGGGAACCGTATACCCCCAAGGGGTATTCCCAGTCAGGCGTCGCGGAGTTTCTTCAGCAGCTCCACGTCCGTCGCGTGCCCCTCCTTGCCACCGGGCGTCTCGATCACCAGCGGCACGCCCTCGGTCGCGGGGTGGGTCATCAGGGCCCGGAACGGGTCCTCGCCGATGTGGCCGGCGCCGATGTTCGCGTGCCGGTCCTTGTGCGCGCCCACCACGTCCTTGGAGTCGTTGGCGTGGATCAGCTTCAGCCGGCCCGCGCCGACGGTCTCCACCAGCAGGTCCAGCGTCCGGTGCATGCCGTCCGGCCCGGTCAGATCGTGCCCCGCGGCGAAGACATGGCAGGTGTCCAGGCACACGCCCAGCTTCGGATGGGCGTCCAGCGCCTCGAAGTACGGCCCGAGGTCCCGGGTGCGCGAGCACAGCGAGGCGCCCTGCCCGGCCGTCGGCTCCAGCAGCAGGAACGGATCGTCGTCATGGGTCAGCTCGTCCAGCAGCGGCAGCATGTGCTCGCGCACCTGCTTCAGCGCCACCTCCCGGGCCCGGCCGCCGGTCGCGCTCCCGGTGTGCACCACCACGCCGAGCGCGCCGATCTCCCGCCCGCGCCGCAGCGAGTGCCGCAGCGACTCCACCGACCGCTCCACGGTCGCCTCGGTGTGCGAGCCGAAGTTGATCAGGTAGGGCGCGTGCACATACGCCGGGATCGACTCCTCGGCGCAGGCCGCGCGGAACGCCTCGTCCTGCCGTGGGTTCCCGGCCGGCGTGGCCCAGCCGCGCGGGTTGGCGACGAAGACCTGCACGGTCTCCGCCTTCAGATCGCGGGCGTAGGACAGCCCGGCGGAGTGCAGACCACCGGCCACCGGGACATGGCTGCCGACGGGGTTGCGGGGGAGGGAGGACTGAACGGGACTCACCCGTTCAGGGTGTCATGTCCGCCCCCGCGCCCGGGCCGGGTCCCGCGGTGAGACCGGTCACCGGATGGTGATCTTGATCGTGGAGCCCTTGGGCGCCTCGTCGCCGCCCTCCACCGACTGCTTCTTGACGGTGTCGCCGAACAGCCCGAGCAGCCCCCGGTCCTCCTTCACCTCGAAGCCGGCCGCCTCCAGTGCCTCGTGGGCCTCGTCCACGTTGTCGCCGACCACGTCCGGGACCTCGACCATCTCCGGTCCGTCGGACAGCGTCAGCGTCACCGTGTCGCCCTCCGCGGCCTCGCTTCCGTCCTCCGGGCTCTGCGCGGCGACGGTCCCCTTGTCGTACTCGGACGAGTGGATCCGCCCGGCCGCGACCTTCACCTTCAGCCCGGCCCCGGTCAGCTCGTCCCGGGCGCTGTCCAGGTCCTCGCCGGTGACGTCCGGCACGTCGACGGGGCTGCCCTTGCTGACGGTCAGCGCGATCGCCGAGCCCGCGTGCCGCTTGGTGCCCGCGTCCGGCGTCGTACGGATCACCGAATCCGCCGGCACGTCGTCGCTGAACTCGCGGGTGACCATGCCCGGCTCCAGGCCGTCCGCCTTCAGCCGCGCCCGCGCCTTCGCCAGCGTCTGCCCCTCCACGTTCGGCACGTTCACCGTCTCCGGGCCCAGCGACACGGTCAGCGTGACCTTGCCGTGGTCCCGTATCCGCGCGCCGGGCGCCGGGTCCGAGCCGATCACCGAGCCCCGTTCGACCGTGTCGCTGTAGGCCCGCTCGACCTGGCCGACGTCCAGCCCGGCCGACTCCAGCCGGTCCCGCGCCTGCGCCTCGGTCTTCGCCAGCAGCGGCGGGACCTTGGTGAACTGGCCGGAGTTGATGTACCAGACCCCGGCGCCCACGCCGAGCACCACCAGCACGGCC
>NZ_JACBWZ010000316.1 GCF_013870595.1 Streptomyces sp. WELS2
CCAGGGCAAGGACATCCAGTTCGACGCCCTCACCCGGGTCCGCCCGCACTCGTGGACGGCATCCGGGAACAGGCACCGGCGGCCCGCACGGCGGCGGACGCCGCCCGCGCCCACCTCGCCGCCCGCAAGGACCGCTACCGCATCGCCGACCCCGAACGCGATCTCAGGGCCGCCGGCACCCTCACCGCCGGCAACCGGGAGACCGTACGCCTCCAGCAGACCCACCACGGCGTCCCGGTGCTGGGCGGGCAGTACCTCGTCCGCATGGAGCGGCACGACGGCCGCCGGATCGTCACCGGCACCTCCGGCCGGTACTTCACCGGGCTGCGCACCGCAACGACCGCCGGCATCGACGACACCCTGGCCGTGGAGCGGGCGGTCGACGCCGTACGACGGGACCTCGCGGCCCGGGACTTCACCGCGGGCCCGGACGGCGAGGACGCGGACACCGCGCTCACCGGAACCGCCCACGGCCTGGTCGTCATACCCGGCGGAACCGGCGTCCTGACCCGGCACATCACCGTGCGCGGAACAGGCCCGGCCGGCGGCGAACCGGTGCTGCGCGAGGTGTACGTCGACGCCCGAGCCGGCTACCCCGTCCTCCAGTACAGCGGGATCCGCACCCTGGCCGCTTCCCCCACGGCCCCCGGGCACGCGGCCCGTGCCGCCCTCGCCGCCGACCCCGCACCCGGCACCACCGGCAGCGGGGTCCGGCTCGACGGCACCACCGTCCCGCTCGCCGTCACCCGTGACGACACCCGCGACGCCTATGTGCTGCGCGACCGCACCCGCATCCAGAGCGACCCCGGCCATGTGCTGGCCACCTGGGACGCGGGCGGCCACTGGGCGAGCGACCTGTCCGGCGCCTGGCCCGACGACCTGCGGGAAGTCGCCTCGCCCACACCGCGGTTCGGGACCGATGCCACCAGTTCCGGCGCGGTCGACGCCCACTGGGCCGCGGGCCGGGTCTACGACTACTACCGGACCGGGTTCGGCCGGGACAGCCTGGACGGACACGGCATGACCGTCGACTCGGTGGTCGGCGCGACCGATTACGGGCAGCCGTACGTCAACGCCTTCTGGGACGGCCAGAAGATGGTCTACGGCTCCGGCGACGAGGAGTACCGGCCGCTGTCCGCCGCGCTGGACGTGGTCGGCCACGAGATGACCCACGCGGTCGTCTCGTCCTCCGCCGGCCTGGTGTACGCGGGCCAGTCCGGCGCCATGAACGAGGCCATCGCCGACTACTTCGGCAACGCCATCGAGGCCGACGCCCGCGGGCTGCCCATGGACGACCCCGACTCCGGGCTCGTGGGCGAGACCCTGTGCCGCACCAAGGGCCCCCGCGACTGCGCCTTGCGTGACCTCAACGACGGGCGGACGACGGCCGGTTCCTTCCTCGGCGTCGGCTTCGGCACCGACAACGGCGGCGTGCACCTGAACTCCACCATCTTCGGCGGCGCGCTGTGGGACATCCGCGAGGAGATCGGCCCCGAGCTCGCCGACGCGGTCGTCTACAAGGCGCTCACCGAATACCTCACCCCGCTCGACGGCTTCACCCAGGGCAGGGACGCGGTCCTCGCCGCCGCCAAGCGGATGGGGGCCGGCGGGCACGCCCTCACGGCCGTCCGGAAGGCGTTCACCGCGCACGGCATCGTCCCGCACTGGGAAAAGGCCCTCGGCATCGACTCCGACGTGCTGCTCTCCGGCGTCAACACCTACGACTCCCGTCTCGGCGCGGGCGGCGGCTGGTGGGCCGCCGCCCGGTCGGACGAGTCCGGCTCGGAGCCGTACTCGGTGTGGGCGGGCCGCACCGACGGCAAGGGGCAGCTCAAGCTGATGAGCCCCAACGACGGCCGCTATCACGTCAATCCGGCCACCGACGGCACGACGGTGGTGTGGCAGGCCCACGGGCCCACCGGCGTGGACATCCTCGCCCAGCCCCTCGCGGGCGGACCGGTGCGCACCCTGTGGCACGGCCGTAGCACCGGCACGGCCCTCGCGGTCGACGGCGACACCGTGACCTTCGCCTACTACAACTACGGCGGCCGGCCCGGCGTGGCCTACCTGAGCCTGAAGGACCCGGCGAACGTCGTCACCATCGGCGGCGGCACCTACCACCGGGCGACCTTCCCGGCCGTCGGCCACGGCAGGATCGTCTACCAGGACCGGCAGCGCGTACGCGCCGTGTACGAGTCCACCACCCGCCTGATCGACGTGGCCACCGGCGAGGAGACGGTGCTCCGGAAGGCCGAGCCCGACGCCTCGCTCGGCCCGACGGCCATCACCGCCGACCACGTCTACTGGCTGCTCGACGCCGTCGGCCAGAACGGCACCACCACCCTGCGCCGCGCCGCACTCGACGGCTCGGACGTCACCGACCTCAGCCCGGAGACCGGACCCGGCGCCCTGAACGTCTCCGAGGTGACGGCCGGGGCGGACGCGGTGACGATGGTCGCCCGCACGCCCGTGGCCGAGGTCTCCAACGCGGCGCTGTCCAAGCTCTGGCAGTTCATCCCAGGCCGGAAGGGCGACGGCACCCGCCGCGCCCGGGTGTCCTGCGACCGGGGTGAGCAGCTCTCCGCCGCGGCGGCCGAGGGCACCCGGGTGGTGTGGCTGGACGCGACCACCGGCACCGGCGAGGTGGTGACCCGGGCCCGCCCCAGCGGCACCTGCGCCTGACCGCCCTCGTGCCGGTGCCCCCGCCACAGGGCGGGGGCACCGGCACTACCGCGGTTACCAGAAGTGACGACGGCCGGCGACCGCGTGGCCCATGGACCCCAGGATCCACAGGATGGCTCCCACCACCAGCAGGATGATGCCGATAGTCCACAGGATCGAGATGCCCGTGACGAAGCCGATGATGAGCAGAATGATGCCGAGGGCGATCATGGCGTGCCTCCAGCTGGTAGTGGTGCTCCTAGGCCTCGGGTGCCCCGAACGCGGCGGAAATCGCACTCCGCGCGGTAAAAACTTCGCGTAACGGGACGATTGGTGCCTGCCTGGCCGTGCTGTAACCGGAGTTCGATCGTCCATGTTTCAAAAGTTCGGTCCGCAATGTTGATTTCTTGTTGCGGCAGTCTCACATTACCTATCGGTAGAACTCCCCGGTAATCCCTCCCGGCGCGCCCGTGGCACCGGCATGCCCGTGCGTCCCGTGATCTCCCCGGAAGGGAGCATGTCATGCCCATGCCAACCTGGCGCCGTGTCCTCACCGCGGCGTCCGCGGCCCTAGGCACCCTTGCCCTCGGCCTCGGCGCGGCCCCCGCCCAGGCCGCCACGTCCCTGGACTACGCGGCCCTCGGCGACAGCTACAGCGCCGCGTCCGGTGTGCTGCCCATCGACCTCGGCAGCCCGCTGTGTCTGCGGTCCACCGCCAACTATCCCCACGTCATCGCCGACCGCACCGGCGCCCGGCTGACGGACGTCACCTGCGGCGCCGCCCAGACCAAGCACTTCACCGAGTCCCAGTACCCCGGCGTCGCCCCGCAGGCCGACGCGGTCACCGCGGACACCGACCTGGTGACGCTGACCATCGGCGGCAACGACAACGGCACCTTCATCAACGCCGTGACCGCCTGCGGCACCGCCGGCGTGCTCAGTGGCGGCCAGGGCAGCCCCTGCAAGGACAGGTACGGCACGTCCTTCGACGACCAGATCGACACCAACACCTACCCGGCGCTGAAGGCCGCGCTCGGCGCCGTCCGGGCCAAGGCGCCGCACGCCCGGGTGGCCGTGCTCGGCTACCCGTGGATCACGCCCGCGAAGGCCGACCCGTCCTGCTTCGTCAAGCTGCCCCTCGCCGCGGGCGACGTGCCCTACCTGCACTCACTCCAGGCCCACCTCAACGCCGTGGTGCGGCGGGCCGCCGAGGAGACCGGGGCCGTGTACGTGGACTTCGCCGAGGCCTCCGCCGGGCACGACGCCTGCCAGCCGGCCGGCACCCGGTGGATCGAGCCGCTGCTGTTCGGGCGGAACGTCGTGCCGGTCCACCCCAACGCCCTGGGCGAGCGGCGCATGGCCGACCGCACCCTGAGCGTCCTCGGCCTCGGCTGACCCGGCGCCGCACGGCCGGCCCCCCGTCCGGGGCCGTGCGTCAGGCCTCCGCGAGCAGCGGATCGTACGGCGTCGAGCGGGCCCGGCCCGACATGAAGGACACGAAGTCCCGGACGAACGCGCCGCGCGGATAGACATCCTCGCCGCCGGCCGGGTCGCGGCGGAAGCCCCGGCGGAACAGCGCCCGGTACTCGGCCGCGTCGATGCGCTGGTCGCCGTTGGCGTCGGTGACGTCGAAGAGGACCTCGGCGACCCGGATCAGCGCGGGACCGGCGAGCGAGGGCACGGCCTCGGTGTACTCCCGGCAGCTGACGCGGCCGTCGCCGTCGGTGTCCAGCGCCGTCTGCAACTCCCGCCACCAGTCGGCGAAGGCGTCGTACAGCCGGGTCTCCGCCGGTTCGTCCAGGTCGAGACGGCCGGCGATCTCCCGGGCCATCGCCGCGAGGTCCGGCCAGTCCACGTAGCCGTCCCCGGTCTGGTCCAGCACCGTGGCGAAGAACTCCTCCGCACCGCGCCGCACGCCGGTGTCCGCGGGGTCCGGCTCCGGGGGCAGCGGGGTGATCAGCCGGATCAGGGCACCGGCGCGCCGCATCCGGTCCCGCAGCGCGCGCAACGTCCGGGCCCGGGGGTCGTCGCTGTCGGGTGAGAGGGCGAGCAGATCCAGTACGGTCTCGGTGCGCAACCAGCCCTCCGGGAGGAACCGGGCGAGACCGGCGCCCAGATAGGCGCTCTGCATCAGCGTCCGGGCGCCGGGCAGTTCGGGCAGCCCCGCCCGGTGGCGGAACGGCTCCGGGAGGGACGCCACCGTGATCGCGCCGATGACCGGTCCGACGAGCGCGCGGCCGGCCGCCCACAGCGTGGGCAGACCGTGCAGCAGCGGCGGCGCGGGCAGATGGTCGAAGAGCCGGTAGAGGATGATGCGCATCGCCTCCGTGTGCTCCAGCTCCTCCTCGACCACCCGCTCGTAGTACGGCCAGAACTCGTGGACCGTGGGCGGAAGGTGCCGGGCATCACCGTCCAACGCGGCCAGGTAGCCGTGGAATTCGCCGTACAGCTCCTCGATGGCGTCCTGCTCCAGCGGCTGCCCGCCGAACCGGCACATCGCGACGCTGCTCTCGAAGAGGGTGGCCACCACCCAGGCGCGCACCGCCGGGTCCATCGCGTCGTAGGGCCGGTCCCGCGCGTCGGTGCCGCTGATCCGGCTGTGCAGCCGGTTGAGGCGCGCCGCCTCCTTGCGCCGCGCCTCCTCGTCGGAGCCGGACATGCGCTGCAGGCTCGTGACGGTGTTGCGCAGCCGCCGCCACGGGTGGGTCACGAAGGTCGAGTTGTCGGCGAGGGCCGCACCGATCTGCGGGTGCGCCGCCTCCAGTACGGTCGCCCGGATGATGGCCAGGGCCCAGCGCGGATCGTTGAAGAAGCCGCGGAACCGGCTGCCCAGGCCGAAGAGCTGGCCGGTGCCGGATTCTGTCCCGGTGTCGGTGCCGGTGTGCTGGGGCTCGTCGGCGCCCGTCTCGGTCACGGTCGTCGTTCTCCGTTCTCGTTCGGCCGTACGCCGCCGAAACGGCGCTCCCGCCGCTGATAGGTGTGCAGGCACTCCAGGAAGTGCGGTGCGCGGAAGTCGGGCCACAGGACCGGGGAGAAGATCAGCTCCGCGTACGCGACCTGCCAGAGCATGAAGTTGGAGATGCGCTGTTCCCCGGAGGTCCGGATGACGAGGTCCACATCCGGGGTGTCGGGGTAGGGCAGGTGGGCGGCGAAGCACTGCTCGTCCACGGCCTCGGCGGGCACCCCGCTGCGGATCAGCGACCGTGCCGCCGCCACGATGTCGCGGCGCCCGCCGTGATCGAACGCCACGGTCAGCGTCATGCCCCGGTTCCCGGCGGTCAGGGTGGTCAGATCGGCGAAGTCCCGGGCCAGCGGCGGCGGGATGCGCGGGTCCGTCACGCCGAGGAACCGGCAGCGGATCCCGCGCGCGTGCAGCAACGGGGCGTGCTTGCGCACCACGCGGCGGACCAGCCGCATCAGGAAGTCGATCTCGGCGCCGGGCCGTTGCCAGTTCTCGGTGGAGAACGCGTACAGGCTCAGCCACTCCACCCCGGCAGACCGGGCCGCCTCGATGACGTCGATCACCGTCGTCTCGGCCGCGCGGTGGCCCGAGGTACGGGGCAGCGACCGCCGGGCCGCCCAGCGGCCGTTGCCGTCCATCACGCAGGCCACGTGCCGCGGCACGCCCCTGCGGCCCCCCTCCGGGACCGGGTCGGAGGCGGCACCGCCCACGACTTCCTCCACCGTCCCTCCCGCCCCCTGCGGCACCGAGCGGACCCGCGCCGCTGCCCGGCCCCGTCGGACCGCGGGCCGGATCGTCCCCCGCAGACTGCCAGCCGCCCGCCGCGGAAGGCGGGGCAACGGTCACCGTTCACCCTTGGCACTGCTGTGCGAGACCCGGCGCGCACCCCGGTTCGTCCGGCAAACCCGGGCTCGATTCGGGGGTTGTCCTCCGGTCCCGTGCTGGGGACGGCCCCCCGGCGGATCCGCCTGCCTGCCGGAATGAGGACGCGGCGGGCGTTGCCTAGCGTGCTGTCACATGGTGATTTCCTTACCGCGCCGCGCACTTCGCCGGCGCACCGGCCTCG
>NZ_JACBWZ010000317.1 GCF_013870595.1 Streptomyces sp. WELS2
CACCCAGGCGACCGACGAGGGCGCGTACGTGACCCCGCTGGTGCGCAAGCTCGCCGCCGAGAACGGCGTCGACCTGGCCACCGTCAAGGGCACCGGCGTCGGCGGCCGGATCCGCAAGCAGGACGTCCTCGCCGCCGCCGAGGCCGCGAAGACCGCCGCCGCCCCGGCCCCCGCCGCGGCCGCCCCGGCCGCCGCCGCCAAGAAGGCCCCGGCGCTGGAGGCCTCCCCGCTGCGCGGCCAGACCGTCAAGATGCCCCGCATCCGCAAGGTCATCGGCGACAACATGGTCAAGGCGCTGCACGAGCAGGCGCAGCTGTCGTCGGTCGTCGAGGTCGACGTCACGCGCCTGATGAAGCTGCGCGGCCGGGCGAAGGACTCCTTCGCGGCCCGTGAGGGCGTCAAGCTCTCCCCGATGCCGTTCTTCGTCAAGGCCGCCGCGCAGGCGCTGAAGGCCCACCCGGTCATCAACGCCAAGATCAACGAGGCCGAGGGGACCATCACCTACTTCGACACCGAGCACGTCGGTATCGCGGTGGACTCCGAGAAGGGCCTGATGACCCCGGTCATCAAGAACGCCGGCGACCTGAACATCGCGGGCATCGCCAAGGCCACGGCGGAGCTGGCGGGCAAGGTCCGGGCGGGCAAGATCACCCCGGACGAGCTGTCCGGCGCGACCTTCACCATCTCCAACACCGGTTCGCGCGGCGCGCTGTTCGACACGATCATCGTGCCGCCGGGCCAGGTCGCGATCCTCGGCATCGGTGCCACGGTCAAGCGTCCGGCCGTCATCGAGACCGAGGAGGGCACGGTCATCGGCGTCCGCGACATGACCTACCTGACCCTCTCCTACGACCACCGTCTGGTCGACGGCGCCGACGCGGCCCGTTACCTCACGGCGGTCAAGGCGATCCTGGAGGCGGGCGAGTTCGAGGTCGAGCTGGGCCTCTGAGCGGCTCCCGGGCCGAGCACCCGAGCGACGTGGAGCTCGGCCCCCAGCCCCATCGCGCCTGATCAGGCGTGCGGCACCCCGTCCGGAGTTCTTCCGGGCGGGGTGTTCGTGTTTGTCCGGGTGCGCACCGTGTAAGGCTCGTCTCACCTGCGTCAAAGCGCCCCCGCGCGCCCTCCCCGCGGAGCGAAGCAGCCGTATTGTCTAAGCGTCAAAGCCCCCGGGGGCCGCAGGACGGCCCCTCCCTAAGGAGCCGTCATGACCGCGCCCGTCGTCCACTCGCTGCGCGAGCAGATCCGCGAGCACATCGTGGAGGGAATCGTCAGCGGGCGCTGGCAGCCGGGTGAGCGGATCGTGGAGCGGCGGATCGCCACCGAGCTGGAGGTCAGCCAGACCCCGGTGCGGGAGGCGCTGCGCGAGCTGGAGTCGCTGCGGCTGATCGAGTCGGCGCCGAACAAGGGCGTACGCGTCCGCAATCTGACGGCGGCCGACCTGGAGGAGAGCTACCCGGTCCGGGCGGGCCTGGAGGCGATCGCCGCCGAGCTGGCGGCGGAGCGGCTCGCGGAGGACTGCTCGGCGCTGGAGCCGCACGTCGCGGCCCTGTACGAGGCCGACCGGAAGGCGGACGGCACGGCCCAGGTGCGGCACACGGTGGGCTTCCACCGGGAGCTGGTGCGGGCCGCGCACAACTCGGTGCTGCTGCACACGTGGGAAGGCCTGGGCATCGAGGTCTTCACGGCGCTGTCGATCCGCTGGCTGGGCACGGTCCAGCAGTCGTACGCGGAGGAGCACGAGGAGCTGGTGCAGGCGTTCCAGCGCCGTGACCCGCGGATCGCGGAGCTGGTGAAGGCGCATGTGCTGGGGTGCGCGCCGCGCGCCTGACCCAGCCGAGCATACCCCCGCTCACCTGCGAAAACCCCTCTCCAAGGCGGCACCGGGTGCCCATTTCGAAGGCACCGGGTGCCTACTTTCTCGGAATCGAGACTTTTTCACCCTCAACCCTTTGATCGATCATCGATCAGAGGGTTACAGTCGCCGACGGACTTCCACCGAAGTTCGCTGCCCTGTCCTGCCAAAGACCTAGGGCACCCCCGAACCCTTGACGATGAGGGAACCCCCTTCGACTGAGGAAGGCGGCGACATGACCGACCCCAACGCCATCCAGCCGAGCGCGCTCGACCAGCTCCCGGACCGCGACCCGGAGGAGACCGCCGAATGGCAGGCCTCCCTGGACGCCGTCGCCAGGGAAGCCGGACCGCACCGCGCCGCGTACCTGATGCGCCGCACGCTGGAGCGCGCCGAGGCGGGCGGCATCGCGCTGCCGAAGCTCCTCGAGACCGACTACGTCAACACCATCCCCACCTCCGCGGAGCCGGCCCTGCCCGGTGACCCGGAGATGGAGGCCCGGATCACCGCGTGGAACCGCTGGAACGCGGCGGCCATGGTGACCCGGGGCAGCAAGCACGGCGTCGGCGGCCACATCGCGACCTTCGCCTCCGCCGCCTGGCTGTACGAGACCGGCTTCAACCACTTCTTCAAGGGCAAGGAGGGCGACGGCTCCGGCGACCAGCTGTACATCCAGGGCCACGCCTCCCCCGGCATCTACGCCCGCGCCTTCCTCGACGGCCGCCTGAACGAGGCGCACCTGGACAACTTCCGCCAGGAGGCCGGCGGCAACGGCCTGCCCTCCTACCCGCACCCGCGCCGGCTGCCCTGGCTGTGGGAGTTCCCCACGGTCTCCATGGGCCTCGGCCCGCTGTCGGCGATCTACCAGGCGCGGTTCAACCGCTACCTGACCAACCGCGGCATCAAGGACGTCTCCGCCTCCCACGTCTGGGCCTTCCTCGGCGACGGCGAGATGGACGAGCCGGAGTCCACGGCCGCCCTCGCGCTGGCCTCGCGTGAGCAGCTGGACAACCTCACCTTCGTCATCAACTGCAACCTCCAGCGCCTGGACGGCCCGGTCCGCGCCAACTTCAAGATCGTGCAGGAGCTGGAGGCCCAGTTCCGCGGCGCCGGCTGGAACGTGATCAAGACGCTGTGGGGCACGGCCTGGGACGAGCTGTTCGCCCTGGACACCACGGGCGCGCTGGTCCGCCGGCTGCGCGAGGTACCGGACGCGCAGGTCCAGACGTACCAGACCCGCGACGCCGCCTACATCCGCGAGGACTTCTTCGGCAAGGACCCGGCGCTGGCCGAGATGGCCAAGCTGCTGAGCGACGACAAGATCCTCGAGTGCTTCCACGTCTCGCGCGGTGGCCACGAGGCGAGCAAGGTCTACGCCGCGTACAAGGCCGCCGTCGAGCACAAGGGCGCGCCGACCGTGATCCTGGCCCAGACGGTCAAGGGCCACACCCTGGGCGAGGGCTTCGCGTCGAAGAACGCCAACCACCAGATGAAGAAGCTGACGGTGGACGAATTCAAGGCGATGCGCGACCGGCTGGAGCTGCCGATCAAGGACAGCGACTTCGTCGACGGCGTGGTGCCCTACGGCCACCCGGGCGCCGACTCCCCGGAGGTGCGCTACCTCCAGGAGCGCCGCGCGGCCCTCGGCGGCCCGGCTCCGGCCCGCCGCACCCACGCGATCCCCGCGCTGCCGGCCCCGGCCGAGAAGGCGTTCGTCTCCTTCGACAAGGGCTCCGGCTCCCAGAACGTGGCCACCACCATGGCGTTCGTCCGCCTGATCAAGGACCTGGTCCGCGACAAGGAGACGGGCAAGCGCTGGGTGCCGATCGTCCCGGACGAGGCGCGCACCTTCGGCATGGAGAGCCTCTTCCCGTCCCTGGGCATCTACTCGCCCAAGGGCCAGACGTACGAGCCGGTCGACCGTGACCAGCTGATGTACTACAAGGAGGCCAAGAACGGCCAGATCCTCAACGAGGGGATCACCGAGGCCGGTTCGATGGCCGACTTCATCGCCGCTTCGACGTCGTACGCGACGCACGGCGAGGCGATGATCCCGTTCTACATCTTCTACTCGATGTTCGGCTGGCAGCGCACGGCCGACCAGATGTGGCAGCTCGGCGACCAGCTCGGCCGCGGCTTCCTGATCGGCGCGACGGCGGGCCGTACGACCCTGACGGGCGAGGGCCTCCAGCACGCCGACGGCCACTCCCCGGTGATCGCCGCGACCAACCCGGCCGCGCTGACGTACGACCCCGCGTTCGCCTACGAGATCGCGGTGATCGTCCGTGAGGGTCTGCGCCGGATGTACGGCGAGGCCAAGCCGGGCGAGGACCAGAACGTCTTCTACTACCTGACGGTCTACAACGAGCCGCTGCCGCAGCCGGCCAAGCCGCAGGGCCTCGGCATCGACGAGGGCATCGTCAAGGGCCTGTACCGCTTCAACACGGCCGAGTCCGCGGGCATCACCGTGCCGGCGGGCGCCCCGCGCATCCAGCTGCTGGGCTCCGGCACGGCGATCCACTGGGCCCTCACGGCGCAGAAGCTGCTGGCCGAGGAGTGGGGCGTGGCCGCGGACGTGTGGTCCGCGACCTCCTGGACCGAGCTGCGCCGGGACGCGCTGGAGGCCGACGCGGCGCTGCTGCGCGGCGAGGACCGGGTGCCGTACGTCCGCCAGGCCCTCCAGGGCGCCGAGGGCCCGGTGCTCGCGGTCTCCGACTACATGCGCCAGGTCCCGGACCAGATCGCGCAGTGGGTCGAGCAGGACTGGTCCTCGCTGGGCGCCGACGGCTTCGGTCTGTCGGACACCCGTGAGGCCGCCCGCCGCCACTTCGGCGTCGACGCCGAGTCGATCGTCGTGGCCGCCCTGGCCCAGCTCGCCCGCCGCGGCGAGGTCAAGGCGACGGCGGTCAAGGAGGCCCGGGAGAAGTACGGGCTGTAACGGACCCGGTCATCGAACAGGCCCCCGCTTCGGCGGGGGCCTGTTGGCATCATGGGCGCATGCGTGCGGCCCGGCTCATCAAGATGGTTCTGCTACTCCAGTCCCGGCCCCTCATGACCGCCGCCGAGCTGGCGCGGGAGCTGGAGGTGTCGGAGCGGACGGTGACGCGGGACGCCCAGGCGTTGTCCGAGGCGGGGGTTCCGGTGTACGCCGACCGGGGGCGGGCCGGGGGGTACCGGCTGGTCGGGGGGTACCGGACCCGGCTGACCGGGCTGGCCCGCGGCGAGGCCGAGGCGCTGTTCCTGAGCGGGGTGCCGGGGGCGCTGCGGGAGATGGGCCTGGCGGACGTCGCCTCGGCGGCCCGGCTGAAGGTGTCGGCGGCCCTGCTGCCCTCGCTGCGGGACGCCCCGGACACCGCCGCGCAGCGCTTCCACCTGGACGCGCCCGCCTGGTTCCGGGAGCCCGAGACGCCCGCGCTGCTGCCGGTGCTCGCCGAGGCGGTGTGGGACGACGGCCGGGTGCTCGCCTGGTACAAGCGCGCGCGGGACACGGTGGAGCGGCGGCTGGAACCGTACGGGCTCGTGCTGAAGGCCGGTGTCTGGTACCTGTGCGCGCGGGTGGCCGGAAACGGCTCCTTCCGGACGTACCGGATCGACCGGTTCACCGCCGTGGACCGGCTCGGCGAGCGGTTCGACCGCGACCCGGGGTTCGACCTGCCGGGTTTCTGGGCGGAGCAGGCCGAGCGGTTCGCCCGGTCGATCCTGCGGGCGGAGGTCGTCGTACGGCTCTCTCCGGAGGGGGTGCGCCGGCTGCGGCACGCCGTGGATCCGGCCGCCGCGCGGTCGGTTCTCGAGGAGCCGGGCGAGCCGGATGCGGCGGGCTGGGTGACGGTGACGCTGCCCGTGGAGTCGGAGGAGGTCGCGTACGAGCAGCTGACGGCGCTCGGGCCGGAGGCGGAGGTGCTGGCGCCGGCCGCGCTGCGCGAGCGATTCGCGGCGGACGCGGCCCGTGCCGTCGCACTGTACCGCCGTGAAGACGGCTGAACGGGTCCGTCGTACTCCGGGTGCGTGCCACCGGGTAAGGCCCGATGCTGGTGGCGTGATGGACGAGACGGAGTTCTGGGAGCTGATCGACTCCACCCGCGGGGCCGCCGAGGGGGACCCCGAGGAACAGGCCGACCTGCTCGTGGAGCGGCTGCTGCGGCTGGACCCGGAGCAGGTCCTGGACTTCGCCCGCCACTTCGAGGCCCGCTACAACCGCGCCTACCGCTGGGATCTGTGGGGTGCCGCCTGGCTGCTGCTGGACGGGTGCAGCGACGACGCGTTCGACTACTTCCGCTGCTGGCTGATCGGTCAGGGCCGGGAGGTGTTCGAGGGGGCCCTGCACGATCCGGACGCGCTGGCCGGGCTGCTGGGCGACTTCGACGAGGAGATCGACGGCGACGGCGAGGAGCTGGGGTACGCGGCGGACGAGGCGTACGAGCAGCTGACCGGCACCGTCGCCCCCGACCTGGGCCTCGCGCCGCCCCCGGCCGAACCGGAGGGCACGCCGCTGGACCTGGAGGACGACCGGGTGCTGGCCGAGCGGTTTCCCCGGCTGTGGGAGCGGTTCAGGACATGACGGCCTCACGGCTGTTTCCCGTGCCTTCCGCCGCCCGCTTCGGTGCCGGTGCCGGGAGAGCCGGTGCCGGGTGCGGTCGTGGGGCGGAGGGGCGGGCGCGGGCCGCGGGTCTCCCGGGGTGGCGCCGTGGCCGGTACGCGGGGTGGTGCCGTGGCCGGCTTGTGGGCGGGCGTCGTGGCCGGGCGGCCCTGGAGCCGGGCGGCCCGTTCCCGGATGGCCGGGAGGCGGGCGGTCAGGGCCGCGCCGGGGCAGCTGGTGTGGAAGCC
>NZ_JACBWZ010000318.1 GCF_013870595.1 Streptomyces sp. WELS2
GGGGGCGTGAGCGGGGGCGGGAGCGCGGGTGTGGGCGGGAGGGGACGGGGGGCGGGGGTCGGGTCCGGGGGCTGCTGGGGCGGGGGGAGACGGAAGCTTCCGGTGTCCGACAGGGAGCCGGTGGGGGAGGAGACGCCGGGATCCGTACCCGTACGCGCGTCCGTGCTCCCGCCTGATTCCGTGCCCGTGCCCGTGCCGGTGTGCGGGTCCTCTGGCGGGGTGGTGCCGGCGGCCGGGGCCGGGGGGTTGTCCGGGAGGAGTTCCAAGGCGACGCCGGGGGCCTGGCGGAGGGGGCCGTCGGGGCCGAAGCCCGGGGGCAGGGGCCCGAGTTGGTCGAAGATCTCGATGAGTTCGTCGTCGACGCCGGGCTCCGGCAGGAGTTCCACCGCGGCGGCGAGCGCCTTGCGCGCCCCCGTGGCCGTACGGAAACGGTCCTCGGGATCGGGCTGGAGCAGCGAGGCGACGACCTGCCAGAGCGGCTCCGGGATGCCCTGGGGCGGGCCGGGCGTGCCGTGCTCCAGGAAGTACCGCACGAGCGCCTTGGTGTCCGGCTTGGCGCCCTCGAGGAGATAGAGGGCTACCAGTCCCACGGCGAACAGGTCGGCCGGGAAGTCGGGTTCGGCGCCCTGCATCTGTTCGGGGGCGAGGTAACCGGGCGTGCCCACCACCAGGTTGGTCTCCGTCAGCCGGGGCTCGCCGAGCCGCATGGCGATGCCGAAGTCGGACAGCCTGAGCCGGGGGCGGCCGGTGCCGGTGGCTTCGAGGAGCACGTTGGCGGGCTTGACGTCCCGGTGGACGACGCCCTCGGCGTGGACGGCGGCGAGCCCGGACAGCAACTGGTCGAGCAGGGTGCACACGAAGGCGGGCGGAAGGGGGCCGTAGTCGCCGACCAGGTGGACCAGGGAGCCGCCGGTGACCAGGTCCATGGTGAACAGCACCTTGTCGTCGTCGGCGGCCCAGCTGGCCGGGGCGAGGACGTGCGGGTGGTCGATGCGCAGCCCCTGCTCCCGGACGAAGCGGAGCAGGGAGTGGGCGTCGCGCTGCTGAAGGACCTTGGCGGCCACGTAACGCCGCCGGCGGTGGTCCCAGGCCCGCCATACGGCGCCCACGCCACCGCGTCCGATCGGGTCGGCCAGCTCGTACCGGCCGGCGAAGACCTCACCCATGCAGCCGCCGTTCCTCCTCGTGGCCTCGTGCGCCCCCGCTGGTGTCCCCGTGCCCCGTACCCCGGCCGGCCGGTGCGCCGGCCCGTGGGTCAGCTCTGGTGGGACTGGTAGTGCGCGACGGCGTCGGCGGTGCGGCCGGCACCGTAGACGCGGAGGAACTCGGCGAGTTCCGGATGGCTCGGCGCGAGGGCGTCGGCGGCGTCGATGATGTCACCGGCGGCGGCCACCGAGCGGAGCAGCGACTGGATCTCCCGGACCACGCGCTTGACCGTGGGCGCGCCCGAGCTGCCGGTGGTCTGGGTGGTGTTGCTGAGCACGGAGCCCCCCTGTGACTTCTTGATCTCCTCCATGCGCTCGGTCGCCTCGGCGGCGCTGACGCTGCCGTCCGCGACCTGGGAGGCCAACTCCTGGAGCAGCTGGACGCGCTGGACGACGGCGGGGTTGCCGATCTTGGCGCGCTGGCCGCTCATCAGCTGGGAGAGCATCGGAGCGGACAGGCCGAGGACCGCCGCGAGCCGTGCCTGGTTCAGCCCGAGATCGTCGATGAGCTTACGGAAGAGCGCCCCCAGCGGCTCCCCGTACCAGTTCCGCTGCAGCTCCCGCGCTCTGGCGGTGGCTTCCTGCTGTGCGGCGTCCATTGCGTCTCCCCATCGCTTCCCCTGAAAACCGCGGTTCGCTGTAGCGAACCACGTCGAGCATCTTACGGAGAGTGGTCATCCGCGGGGACCCCCAATCTTTTTGCGGGATACGGGGGGTGACCCGGTACTCTGGTCTGCGGCACCAGCCGGATCCTGATCCTCCCGGCCGGCCGCCGCCTTCCCGGGGCCTTAGCTCAGTTGGTAGAGCGCCGTCTTTGCATGGCGGATGTCAGGGGTTCGACTCCCCTAGGCTCCACATCTCCAGACCCCCTCTGACCTGCGGAAACGCTGGTGAGAGGGGGTCTTGGCCGTCCTGGTGGGCACACCGCACGCACGGGGGGAAGCCGGTGTCGCGGGCCAGGCGTCCGGGGTATAGGTCTATGGTCCGGCTGGCGCGGCACGGGTGGGGGGCTCGTTGGGGCGGGGACTGCGGCGCTTTCTCTTTCTGATGTTCACGACAGCGCTGCTGTGTGTGGTGCCCGGCGCGACCGGCCACGCGGCGGACGACGAATGCCACACCGAACAGCTGAAGCCGGCGCGCGTCACCGCATCGGTGCGCTTCAAGCACGCGGACGAGGACTACACCAAGGCCGAAGGCCGCCTCACGGTGAAGGCACCCAAGTCCTGGAGCCAAGCGGTCGATTTGCTGCTGAACGGGGACACGGAGCGGTACCGGACGGCCATGCGGTGTCTGCTGCGTGACTCCGGTGATCCCTTGCCCTACCGCGACACGGAGGGGCGTACGGAGTCGCCGAAGGTGACCGTCGACAAGAAGTGGGTGACGGTCGACCAGCGTGTGGTGACCTGGGTCGTCAGTCGCCAGACCCGTGATTTCGGCCCCTGGCGCCTCACCGTGGGCAACCGGCTGTGGCAACTGGAGCTGATACGCCCGCCCGCTCTGGACGGGTCCTGGTGGCAGGAGATCACCGTCGACCTGGGCGGGCGGGCCGGCCGGAGCGCTTCCGCGGCGCCGACCTCGGGAACCGCCACCAGGCTGACCTGGACCAGGGAGAAGGCCGGAGGCAAGCCTCCCGAGGTACGGGTCACCCTGCAGCCGCCGGCGGCCAAGGCATCGGCGGCACGATGGAGCGAGGACCCTTGGTATGTCTTCGACGCGCTGGCCGGGGCGCCCTTGGACGGAGCGTTCCTCGTCCTGCTCCTGATCACGGTGCGCGCGGTGCGGCGCGCACCCACCTCCCTGCCACGCACCGCCGCCGAGATCCGCACGGCGCGCAATCTGCTGGTCGTGAGCTGGCTGGTGTTCGCGGTCTCCGTCGTCCAGAACTTCGACGACGCGCTGCTGGGACACTTCGCCAACCACGACACCGCCTTGTTCTGGACGGACCGGCACCGCACCGCCGTCCACTTCGGACTCGCCCTGCTCACCGGGCTCGCGTTGTGCGTCTTCGGCGGACCGGGACGGACCGGCGTCGCCCTCGCCACCGCCGCCACCGGATACGTGACCGCCGTGGCGTGCCGGCCCGAGTGGTTCGCGCTGCCCCCCGAGCTGTGGCTCGACGCGGAGAACTTCCCGGACGAGGTGCGTTGGTTCCGCGAGAACGGGGGCATGGTCGCCTTCGCCGGGGCCTGCGCGTGCGTCGTGTTCGTCTGGCTGGTCGGTGCCACGGCCTCTCTGCTGCGGCTGTGGCGCGCCGCCGACGACCCGGCGACACCCGGATGGCCGCGCGGCCGCTTCCCGCATGCCTTGCTTGCCGCGTTGGCCCTGGTGTCCGTGGCGGTCTCCGCGGTGAGCGTGTGGACCGCGGAGAACCTGTGGGAGCAGCAGAGCTGGCTCAGCGCACGGCAGGCGTCCGAGGCCTACGGCCTGTGGCACGCGGCGACCGTGTTCAACGAGATGCGCTGGTTCCCCTCCGATTGGCTGGACTGGTTCCACGGAACCTACTTCTGGTGGTGGGGCCTGTCCCTGGCCGTCCTTGCCGTCCTGCGCGTCCGTGGCAAGGCGGCCGACCCGGGGGACGTCCTGCCCGCACCGGCGGAGCTGCTGACCCTCAAGGTGTTCTTCGTGGTCTGCATCGCGCCGGTCGCCGGCTGGTACGCCGGTGTTCCCTTGCCCCTGCTGCCCCTGCTCGGACTCTGGCTCACCCTGACCGGCCTGCTCGCCATCGGCACCAGACGCGCGGTCCTGTACCGGAAACTGCTCTCCGGCCACCGGCTGCACGAGGTGGCCAGGGAGTCCGACCGGCCGCAGCTGCTCAAGGCGGCGCGGCGCCACCGGGAGCTGCACGCCCAGCTGAGGCGGCTGGAGCAGGGGCAGCAGGACGGAGACCGGGCCCAGCTGGAACACGAGCTGGACCGGCTGCACCGGCTGGCCCACCCCTCCCCGCCGCCCGGCCTCCCCAACACATGGATACGGCTGCCCCCCTCCATAAGCCCGGTGGAGCTGGCCCTGGCCTGGGGGCCGCGGACCACCTGGTGGGGCAACGCCTGCCGGGCCGCTTACTTCACCGCGCTGACCTCGGTTCCCGCCGTCGCCATACTGATCTGGGCCGATCACCTCCGCGGCGTTCGGTGGGCCGACAAGTTCCTGCAGCGCTTCGGGTTCGCCGAAACGGTGACGGCCGCGGTCGCCACGGAACTCCTGTGGGTGGGCGCCGGCTTCACGCTGGGCGCGCTGTGGCGTGTACTGCCCGGCCGCCGCGGGCCGGCGCGCGCGTCGGTGATCGCCCTCGCCTACGCGACTCCGGTGCTCGTGCAGTGGGCCGGTGACTGGATCGTCGACCAGTCCTTCAACACATGGCCGCTCGAGCTCAGCCTCACCCTGCTCGTCCTCACCCTGACCGGAGTCGCGATGGACATAGACACCTTCCACGGAGAAAGGCACTACTGGCCGAGCCGGGCAAGCATGCTGTTGTCCATATACCAGTGGCGCACAGCCTCCGTCCAAGTGGCCTTCCTCATCGGCCAGCTCGTGGCCCTGGTGACCATCTGGCAGCAGCTGAAGGGAAACGACCCGATGATCGTGATCGAGCGCAGCCCCGGTGAGAACGCGGTGGGCGGGGGCCCGGGGAGCCCGTAGTACCGGGTGGCTCGGGGCTACCGGGCGGTGCCTTCCCGTGCCGGGGCCGCCTCGCGCAGGGCCTCCTCGGGGGTCAGGTGGGTGCCGGTGGTGAAGGACCGGGTGAAGTCCGTGTCGCCCAGCACCGCGCGGGCCGACCGCTCGATACGGTCCACGTCGGTGCGCTCGGCCGGGGGAAGCGGTGCGTCCACGCTGCGCCGGGCCGCGTCGGCCGCGCCGAGCAGCAGGGCCGCGCGGGCCGCCGCGGAGCGGGTGCCCCGCAGGGCCGCCGCACCGGCCAGGCCCTCCAGGGACAGGGCGAGCGCCCGCGGCTCGTCTATCGCGCGGGCCACCTCCAGGCCGCGCAGATGGTGCGCCGCGGCCGTGTCGGCGTCGCCGCGCAGTTCGGCGACGAAACCCAGCTCGGCGAGCAGCAGATGGTCGCCCGCCTGGGAGGACACATCGGCGTACCCCTCGCGCAGGTGCCGCAGGTGCGCCTCGGCGGCGTCGAGGTCGCCGGAGCGGCGGGCGCCGAGCGCCAGGCCCATCCCGGCGTGGATCTCGCCGTACTTGTAGCCCTGTTCGGCGGCGCTGCGCCGGGCCTGTTCGTGCAGGTCGCGGGCGCGGTCCCAGTCGTGGGCCAGCAGCGCCAGGCGGCCCAGGCCGGACAGCCGGGCCGACACCTCGGCCGCGAGGCCCAGTTCACGGGCGATCCGCAGCCCCTCGTACTGGCGGCTGACGGCCTCCTCGTACTCGCCCTTGATCTCCGCGAGCGCCGCCAGCGGTGACACCGTCTGGAGTTCGCCCCAGCGGTCGCCCAGTTCGCGGAAGAGCGCTGCGCTGCGCCGGCCGTCGCGGCCCAGCCCGGCGAGGTCGCCGCGGACCAGCGCGAGCGTGGCCCGCAGGCCGAGCGCGGCGGCGGTGCCCCACTGGTCGTCCGCGCTGGTGAACAGCGTCAGCGCCCGGTCGTTCAGCTCCCCGCTGTCGGCCACCGCGCCCGCGCTGAACAGGCCGTACGCGCACAGCCACAGCGACCGGGCCCGTCGTACCGGGTCGGGCCCGGCGGCGGTGCCGGCGAGGGCGGTGTCGCCGGGAAGGGCGGTGACCGGGTCGCGGTCGCCGGTGAGCAGGGCGAACGCGGTGTGCAGCAGGGTGAGTTCGCTGCGGTCGGCGGCCGGCGTGGTGTCCAGCACCGCGCGCAGGCTGCGGCGGGCCTGGGCGAGCCGGCCGCGCAGCAGCCACCACCAGGCCAGCGCGGCGGCCAGCCGTGCCGCCTGGCCCGGGTCACCGATGGCGGCGCGGCGTACGGCCTCGTCCAGGGCGGAGCGCAGATTGCCGGACTCGGCGTCGAGCCGGGCCAGCCAGGACCGCTGCCCGGGGCCGCGCAGCTCGGGTTCGGCGCGTTCGGCGAGCGCGAGGTAGTGGCCCAGGTGCCGGTCGCGTACGGCGGCGAGGTCCTCCATCTCGTGCAGCCGCTCGGTGGCGTACGCGGCGACGGACTCCAGGAGCCGGTAGCGCGGGCCCGTGGGTCCGGCCACGACCACCACCAGGGACCGGTCGACCAGCCGTGTCACCAGGTCGGGCACCTCGGCGCAGGCGACCCCGTCGCCCGCGCACACCGCCTCGGCCGCCCGGAGGTCGCAGCCGTCGCTGAACGCGGCCAGCCGGCGCAGCACGATGCGCTCCGGCGCGCCGAGCAGCTCCCAGCTCCAGTCGATCACCGCGCGCAGGGTCTGCTGGCGTTCGGGCGCGCCGCGCCGCCCCGAGGTCAGCAGCTGGAACCGGTCGCCGAGCCGGGCCGCCAGCTCGCGCACGCCCAGCGCGCGGACCCGGGTCGCCGCCA
>NZ_JACBWZ010000319.1 GCF_013870595.1 Streptomyces sp. WELS2
AGGCCGAGACCGTCCTGCTGGGGCTCGCCCGCGGCTCCGGCATCCGCTCCCTGTCCGGCATGGCCGCGGTCTCGGGGGCCGGCGGCCGTTACCGGCGGCCCTTCCTGCACCTGGACCGGCAGACCGCCCGCAAGGCCTGCATGGTCCAGTCCCTGCCGGTCTGGGACGACCCGCACAACGCCGACCCCGCCTATACCCGCTCCCGGCTGAGGCACGAGGGGCTGCCCGCCCTGGAGAAGGCCCTCGGCAAGGGCGTGGTGGAGGCGCTGGCCCGCACCGCCCAGCTCTCCCGCGACGACGCCGACGCCCTGGACGCCTGGGCCAGGCAGGCCGAGGCCTCCGTACGGGACGCGGCCGGCCTGCTGGAGTGCGCCAAGCTGTACGCCCTGCCGCCCGCCGTGCGCCGCCGGATCCTGCGCCGCGCGGCCATCGAGGCGGGCGCCCCGGCCGGTGCGCTGTTCGCCCGCCACATCGAGGAAGTCGACCGCCTGATCACCGGCTGGCGCGGCCAGGGAGCCATCAATCTCCCGGGCAGGGTCGTCGCCCAGCGGCAGGGTGGCAGACTGGTGATTCGGCAAGGCTGACGACCGGCCCCCGCGGAGTGCCCACACCCGGTGCCCTCCGACGGGCCGGGCGGCCCCGGGGGCCGCACACGCGGCCGCAGCCGGTGGCCGCGCACGCGGCCGTAAGTGCGGGACGACCGAAAGTGATGCGGGTGGACGCGAAAGACATGGGTGCCGACCTCCAGCGGGTGCTCATCACCAAGGAAGAGATCGACGCGAAGCTGGCCGAGCTGGCCGCGAAGATCGACGCGGAGTACGCGGGCAAGGACCTGCTCATCGTCGGCGTCCTCAAGGGCGCGGTGATGGTCATGGCGGACCTCGCCCGGGCGCTGTCCACCCCCGTCACCATGGACTGGATGGCCGTGTCCTCCTACGGCGCGGGCACCCAGTCCTCCGGTGTGGTCCGCATCCTCAAGGACCTCGACACCGACATCAAGGGCCGGCACGTCCTGATCGTCGAGGACATCATCGACTCCGGCCTGACCCTGTCCTGGCTGATCAACAACCTCGGCTCGCGCGAGCCCGCCTCCCTGAAGGTGTGCACGCTGCTGCGCAAGCCGGACGCCGCCAAGGTCGCCATCGACGTCGAGTGGGTCGGCTTCGACATCCCGAACGAGTTCGTCGTCGGCTACGGCCTCGACTACGCCGAGAAGTACCGCAACCTGCCGTTCGTCGGTACGCTCGCGCCTCACGTCTACGGCGGCTGAGCCACTCGGCCCAAGCCTTGTAGGACGATCGGGAACCCCAGCGGGTTCCGCGCCGTTGAAGCAAGCGGAGACGGGTTTTCCCAGCCGTCGAATCGGCTCCGTGCGGCTTCGGGCAACAATGCTGGGGTACCGTCAGAAGAACTGTCTTATCAAACTCACTATGGCAGGAGGGACGGGGCGGCACCGCTCCGTATGGATGGACGTGAAGCGATACTTCCGTGGGCCGGTCATGTGGATCGTGCTGGCCGTCCTTGCCGTGGTCGTGTTGATGCAGGTCGTCGGCTCGTCCGGCGGCTACAAGACGGTGGACACCGGCCAGGTCGTGGCGGCGATCAACGCGAACAAGGTCGAGTCGGCCAAGCTCACCACCGGTGACGAACAGAGCATCAAGGTCACGCTGAAGGACGGCTACAAGGTCGAGGGCAGCTCGAAGATCCAGGCGAGCTACATCGGCGACCAGGGTGTGCAGCTCGCCGGCACGCTGCAGACCAAGTACCAGGAAAAGCAGATCACGGACGGCTACACGGTCTCGCCGTCCAAGCAGAACCCGTTCGTCGGCGTCCTGCTCTCCCTGCTTCCCTTCGTCCTGATCGTGGTCGTCTTCCTGTTCCTGATGAATCAGATGCAGGGCGGTGGCTCCCGGGTCATGAACTTCGGCAAGTCCAAGGCGAAGCTCATCACCAAGGACACTCCGAAGACGACCTTCTCCGACGTCGCCGGCTGTGACGAGGCCGTCGAGGAGCTCCAGGAGATCAAGGAGTTCCTCCAGGAGCCGGCCAAGTTCCAGGCCGTCGGCGCCAAGATCCCCAAGGGCGTGCTGCTCTACGGCCGCCCGGGTACCGGCAAGACCCTGCTCGCGCGCGCCGTCGCGGGCGAGGCGGGCGTCCCGTTCTACTCGATCTCCGGTTCCGACTTCGTCGAGATGTTCGTCGGTGTCGGTGCCTCCCGTGTGCGTGACCTGTTCGAGCAGGCCAAGGCGAACGCCCCGGCGATCGTCTTCGTCGACGAGATCGACGCGGTCGGCCGCCACCGCGGCGCCGGCCTCGGCGGTGGTCACGACGAGCGCGAGCAGACCCTGAACCAGCTGCTGGTCGAGATGGACGGCTTCGACGTCAAGGGCGGCGTCATCCTGATCGCGGCCACCAACCGGCCGGACATCCTCGACCCGGCGCTGCTGCGCCCGGGCCGCTTCGACCGGCAGATCGCGGTCGACCCGCCGGACCTCCAGGGCCGTCTGGAGATCCTCAAGGTCCACCAGAAGGGCAAGCCGGTCGCGCCCGACGTCGACCTGTCCGCCGTGGCCCGCCGCACCCCGGGCATGACCGGTGCCGACCTCGCCAACGTGCTGAACGAGGCGGCGCTGCTCACCGCCCGCGGCGACCAGAAGCTGATCGACAACAAGGCGCTGGACGAGGCGATCGACCGCGTGGTCGCGGGCCCGCAGAAGCGGACCCGGATCATGTCGGACAAGGAGAAGAAGATCACCGCGTACCACGAGGGCGGTCACGCCCTGGTCGCGGCGGCCTCTCCGAACGCCGACCCGGTCCACAAGATCACGATCCTGTCCCGCGGCCGTGCCCTCGGTTACACGATGGTCCTGCCGGACGAGGACAAGTACTCGACCACCCGCAACGAGATGCTCGACCAGCTCGCCTACATGCTGGGCGGCCGGGCGGCCGAGGAACTGGTCTTCCACGACCCGACCACCGGTGCCGCCAACGACATCGAGAAGGCCACCAACCTGGCCCGCGCGATGGTCACGCAGTACGGCATGACCGAGCGTCTCGGCGCGATCAAGTTCGGCGGCGACAACAGCGAGCCGTTCCTCGGCCGTGAGATGGCCCACCAGCGGGACTACTCGGAAGAGGTCGCCGCGCTGGTCGACGAAGAGGTCAAGAAGCTCATCGAGACCGCGCACAACGAGGCCTGGGAGATCCTGGTCGAGAACCGCGACGTGCTCGACAACCTCGTTCTCCAGCTGCTGGAGAAGGAGACCCTGGGCAAGGAGGAGATCGCCGAGATCTTCGCCCCGGTCGTCAAGCGCCCGCCGCGGCCCGCCTGGACCGGTTCTTCCCGCCGTACCCCGTCCACCCGCCCGCCGGTGCTCTCCCCGAAGGAGCTGGCGCTGACCAACGGCGCGAACGGCGCGACGGCGTCGATCAGCACCGCGAAGTCGACGGCGGCGGAGTCCGCCCCGGTGACGGACCAGTCCCCGGAGGACCGCTCCGACAGCTGACCGCCCCGCGGACGGCTGGCCCGGAATGAATGCCGCGACCCCCAGGTTCTAGCCTGGAGGTCGCGGCATTTCGCATGTCCGCAGTTTCGGCAGGGCGAGACACGCGCGTCATGGCGCGGGAACGAGGAACCAGATGACCGACCCGGTGACGCTGGACGGCGAGGGCCGCATCGGCGAATTCGACGAGAAGCGCGCCGAGAACGCCGTGCGGGAGCTGCTGCTCGCGGTCGGGGAGGACCCGGACCGCGAGGGGCTCAGGGAGACGCCGGCCCGGGTCGCGCGCGCCTACCGGGAGATCTTCGCCGGTCTGTGGCAGCGGCCGGAGGACGTCCTGACGACGACGTTCGACCTCGGGCACGACGAGATGGTCCTCGTGAAGGACATCGAGGTGTACTCGACCTGTGAGCACCACCTGGTGCCGTTCCGGGGCGTCGCCCACGTCGGTTACATCCCGTCCGAGACGGGAAAGATCACCGGGCTGTCCAAGCTGGCCCGTCTGGTCGACGTCTACGCCCGTCGGCCCCAGGTGCAGGAGCGCCTGACCACGCAGATCGCGGACTCCCTGATGGAGATCCTGGAGCCGCGGGGCGTCATCGTCGTGGTCGAGTGCGAGCACATGTGCATGTCGATGCGCGGCATCCGCAAGCCGGGCGCGAAGACCATAACGTCCGCCGTGCGCGGGCAGCTGCGCGATGGCGCCACGCGCAACGAGGCCATGAGCCTCATCATGGCGCGCTGACCCGGCCGCCGGGCGCGGCGGGCGGGTCAGGCCGCCGGCTGCGCCCCCGGAGGGTTCTGGTCGTCGTCCTCGGGGAGCCGGCACACCCGCTCCAGGAACAGGGCGGCCGCTATCACGCCGAAGCCGGCCAGGGCCGAGAAGCCCGCGTAGATCGCCTGGTCGCGGCGGGCCGGGAAGTCCAGCAGCTCCAGCAGGAAGATCCCCATGCCGGCGTACACACCGGCGACGAGGGCCGCGACCAGCGCGCTGGCCTGGCCGAAGACGACGGCCCGGGCGGCCATCAGCGGATCGACGCCCTTGGCCCCGGGCCGGCGCTCGCGCTGGGCCTTCAGCCGGGCGCGCAGCGAGAGCGCCGTGGAGAGCAGCACCACCGCGATCAGCGCGAGGACCACGGGGGCGGCCAGGGGGACGCTCGGCAGGGTCCCGGTCGAGTTCCAGAGGCGGGCGCCCGCCCAGGACAGGACGCCGGCCACGACGAACACGCCCGCCAGCACCCTGATGCGCAGCTCTCTCACGGTGTCCCTTCAGTTGTTTCCCCCGGACCGCCCCGGACGGTGGTCGTTCCTCGGTCCCGACCCGTCTCGACCTTAACGACTACTCGGGCAGCCGGAGTTCCAGGTCCTCCCGGTGCGCCACACCCTCGCGGGTGATCGCGGACAGCAGTTCGGCGACCGTGCCACGGCCGGGGAGCTGGGCCTGGGGGTCCACGTCGTGCCAGGGCGCCAGCACGAAGGCGCGCTCGTGGGCGCGCGGATGGGGGAGGGTGAGCCGCGGGTCGTCCGAGGTGACGTCGGCGTAGGCGACGATGTCGACGTCCAGCGTGCGCGGGCCCCAGCGCTCGTCCCGCACGCGGTTGAAGGCCTCCTCGACGGCGTGCGCCCGCTCCAGCAGGGAGGCGGGGGGCAGGGTCGTCTTCAGGACCACGACCGCGTTGAAGTACGACGGCTGGCTGCCGGGCTCGACGCCCCACGGCTCCGTCTCGTACACCGGCGAGACGGCCTTCACCCGGACACCCGGGGTGTCCTCCAGGGCGTCCACGGCCCCCTGGAGGGTCTCCAGGCGGTTGCCGAGGTTGGAGCCGAGGGAGATCACGGCCCACTGGGGGTTGTGCAGGGTCGTGTCGGCGGCGTCCACCTTCTCGACGACCGAGGCGGGTACCGGCTGGACGGTGGGGTCGCTGTGACCCTGGCGGAAAGGTCGGGTCATACTCGGCTCCGGGTGATGGTGACGGTCACGTCGTCGAAGGGGACGGTGATCGGCGCGTCCGGTTTGTGGACGCACACCTCGACCTCCTGAACCCCTTCGTGCTTCAGGCAGGTCCTGGCGATCCGCTCGGCGAGGGTCTCGATGAGGTCCACCGGATCGCCCTCGACCACGGCCACGACCTCCTCGGCCACGATGCCGTAGTGCACGGTCTTCGTCAGGTCGTCGTCGGCCGCGGCCGGCCGGGTGTCCAGGCCGAGGACGAGGTCCACGATGAAGGTCTGGCCCTCCTCGCGCTCCTTGGGGAACACCCCGTGGTGCCCACGGGCCTTGAGGCCGCGCAGCGCGACACGATCCACGCGAATCACTCCTGCAATCGTCGGGAACGACCGGCCCGTACCGCGTGCGGGCGGCACACCGGTCTCAGACGAATCTACCTGCGGGCACCGACAGGGCCCGGCCGCGGGGGCGCGGGGCCGGGCCGGAACCCGGAGGGTTCACCTGGGGTTCCCCCGCGGAACCCGGTCCTGTCACGGGCCGGTGGCCGCGTCTACCCGGAGGTAGGTGATTCCGGCCACGTGTCCGTCCGCGGGCCGGGCCGCCACCGGACGCGGGTGCCCCGTCATGCGAGGGAGTCGTCGTCCGGGTTCACGCCGTTCGCGCCGGTGTCGTCGTCCTCGGCGGTCTCGGCCAGGACGGGGGAGGCGTGGTGCGACCACAGCTTCCAGCCCGAGGCGGTGCGCCGGAACACGTTCGTGGCGACGACGAGCTGGCCGACCAGCGGCCCCAGCTCGGCGCCCTCCTCCGGTGCGGGCCCGCCGCTGAGGATGTTCTCCGTGCAGGTCACCAGCGCGGTGTCGCCGGTCACGGAGACGTGCACATCGGTGAGGAAGAACTGGATGTAGTCGGTGTTGGCCATGATCAGGGCGTACGACCTGAGGACCTCGCCGCGGCCGGTGAGCACCGGCCAGCCGGGGTGCACGCAGGAGATCACGCCGGTGTCCGCGGGGTCGTGGTACGTCTCGTCCACGCCCAGTTCCGCGGGCGTCAGCCAGAGCGCGGAGACCTCTTCGAAGTCGCCGCGCTCCAGTGCCTCGTAGAAGGCGGTGTTGGCGGCTTCCACCTGCTCGACGTCGGTGTGGGGGGCGCTCACCGGGCTGCACCGGCCCCAGATACGAGGGAGGAACGCCCGCTGACTGTTCACCACCTC
>NZ_JACBWZ010000032.1 GCF_013870595.1 Streptomyces sp. WELS2
GCGCTTGGCCACGGGCTTGAGCGTCTTCACCGCTCCGCTGTCGGGCAGCGCGTCCACGACCTGCCCGGGCGGCAGCAGCTTCGTGACGGTGTCCAGGGTGTGGGCGGCGTCCGGGGCGGCCGGGGCCGCGTTGGCCGTGCCCGCGCCGATGGCGGCGACGGCGGCGCCCAGGGCGGCGACACCGAGGGTCTTGGCAGCAGACTGCTTCATGGTGCATGCGTCCTTGCGTGCGGAGACGGAAGCTCACAAACGATCCGAGCGATCCACGACCGTAAACACCGCACACCATCCACCGCAAACACCGAAATACGGGCGCAACGGGAAAGCGCGCCCGCCCTCCCCCTCGTCCGGCCTACGGCCCTCAGCCCTCCGAGCGGCCGGAACCGCTGGTAGACGCGGTCTGCCGGAACAGCCATTCGGATTTCAGCTCGGCATATCCGGGCTTGATGACATCGTTGATCATCGCGAGTCTTTCATCGAAAGGAATGAACGCCGATTTCATCGCATTGACGGAGAACCATTGGAGGTCGTCGAGCGTGTAACCGAACGCGTCGACAAGGTGCTCGAATTCCCGGCTCATGCTGGTGTGCGACATCAGCCGGTTGTCGGTGTTCACGGTGACCCGGAAGTGCAGCCGGCGCAGCAGTCCGATCGGGTGCTCGGCGTAGGAGGGGGCGGCGCCGGTCTGGAGGTTGGAGGTGGGGCACAGCTCCAGCGGGATGCGCTTGTCCCGCACGTAGGAGGCGAGCCGGCCGAGCGTGACCGAGCCGTCCTCGTGGACGTCGATGTCGTCCACGATCCGCACGCCGTGCCCGAGCCGGTCGGCCCCGCACCACTGGAGCGCCTGCCAGATGGACGGCAGCCCGAAGGCCTCGCCGGCGTGGATGGTGAAGTGGTTGTTCTCCCGCTTCAGATATTCGAAGGCGTCCAGGTGCCGGGTGGGCGGGTGACCGGCCTCGGCGCCGGCGATGTCGAAGCCGACCACGCCGGAGTCCCGGTAGTGGTTGGCGAGTTCGGCGATCTCCAGGGAGCGGGCCGCGTGCCGCATGGCGGTGAGCAGGGCACCGACGCGGATGCGGTGCCCGTTCTCCCGGGCCAGCCGCTCGCCCTGCCGGAACCCCTCGTCGACGGCCTCGACCACCTCCTCGAGGGTCAGCCCGGCGTCCAGGTGCTGTTCGGGCGCGTAGCGCACCTCGGCATAGACGACCCCGTCCGCGGCGAGGTCCTCGGCGCACTCCCGGGCGACCCGGATCAGGGCCTGCCGGGTCTGCATCACCCCGGCGGTGTGCCGGAAGGTCTCCAGGTACCGCTCCAGGGACCCGGAGTCCGCGGCCCGCCGGAACCAGCCGCCCAGCCGGTCCGGGTCGGTCTCGGGCAGCCCGGCATAACCGTGTTCCCGGGCGAGTTCGACCACGGTACGGGGGCGCAGCCCGCCGTCGAGATGATCGTGCAGCAGTACCTTGGGCGCCCGGCGGATCTGGTCCGGCGTGGGAACGCCGGCCGGAACGGCCGCCGGGACGGCCCCTTTTGGTGCGGTCTGGCTCGTCATTTCCGCACTCTAACTCCTACGCGCCGAGCGCCCGGTGTACGGCATTGTCTCCGGCGCTTTTCCGTCGATACGCAACGGTGACCCGCCGTACGGGTTTCGTATACCGCCCCTTCTGACACTGTTCTGTCATGGGACAGCAAGTGACGCCGGTGCGAACGGCCAGGCTGGGAAAGGCGGTCGGCCCGGCGCCGACACCGGTGTGCGGAGCGGTGCTGCTGCTCCCCGACGGCCAGGAGGCCTCCACCCGCCGGCCATCGCCCGTGCGGCCCCTCTCCCTGGTCCGTTCCCTGGGCCGCGCGCTCGCCCGCGCGGGCCGCGCCGAGGGGCTGGCGGTGCACCTGGTCCGCTACCGCTACCGCGGCTGGAACGGCGGCGAGGCGCACCTGGCGGCGGATGCCGAGTGGGCCGCCGAGGAGGTCGTGCGCCGCTACGGCGATGTCCCCGTGTGCCTGGTCGGTGTCGACATGGGCGGCCGGGCGGCACTGCGCTCCGGCGGCCACGAGGCCGTCAACTCCGTGGTGGCGCTGGCCCCGTGGCTTCCGGAGGAGGACGTCGCCGCTCCCGCGGAACCGGTGAAGCAGCTGGTGGGCCGCCGGGTCCTGATCGCCCACGGCACGAACGACGAGCGCACCGACCCGGAGCTGTCCTTCCGCTACGCGGCGCGGGCGAAGAAGGCGAACCGCGAGGTGTGCCGCTTCGAGGTCCACTCCGACGGTCACGCACTGCACGGCCACCGCTCCGAAGTCCTCGCCCTGACCTGCGACTTCGTGCTGGGTGCCCTGTTCGGCCACCCCGTCTCCCGGCCGGTGGAGGACGCCCTTGCGGCTCCCCCGCCGATCGGCCTGAGGATGCCGCTGGCGGCGGGGTTCGGGCGGTCGCTGCGGCGGTAGCGCGCGGGCTCGGCGGAAAGCGGGAGTCGCCGTGGAAGCGGGTGACGAAGCCGCCGTCGGTCCCGCGAGCGGGAAAGGTCCTTCAGGGCAGCAGGTTGCCCCTTCTGGACAGCAGGAACTTCTTGAACGCCGCCACCGGCGGGGTGTCCGGGCGGTCGGCCAGCCACGCCACGCCGATCTCCCGGACCGCTCGCGGGGCCGTCACCGTCAGTTCGACCACACCGGGCCGGGGGACCGTCGGCGGGGGCAGCAGGGCCACGCCGAGTCCGGCCGCGACCAGGCCCCGCAGGGTTTCGGCCTCCTCGCCCTCGAAGGCGACCCTGGGCCGGAAGCCCGCCTGGCGGCACAGGTCGTCGGTGATGCGGCGCAGGCCGTAGCCGGGCTCCAGGGTGACGAAGGTTTCCTCGGCCGCCTCGGCCAGGCGGATGCGGCGGCGGGCGGCCAGCCGGTGGTCCGCGGGGACGACCAGGCGCAGCTTCTGCTCGTCCAGGCGGCGTGCGACCAGGTCGGGGCCGTCGGGGACCGGCGAGGTGAGGCACAGGTCCAAGTCGCCGGCGCGCAGCCGCTCCAGCATCGCCTCGCCGTGGTTCTGCACCAGGCTGAAGCGGACGCGCGGGTGGTCGGCGCGGAAGGCGTGCAGCAGGCCCGGTACGGTCTCCGCGCCCATGGTGTGCAGGAAGCCGAAGGCGACCTTGCCGGTGGCCGGGTCGGCGTCCGCGCGGACCTCCTCGGCGGCCCGTTCGATCTCGGCGAGGGCCCGCTCCACGGAGGCGAGGAAGGTGCGGCCGGCGGTGGTCAGGGAGACCGTGCGGCCGTGCCGGGCGAACAGCTCGACGCCCAGGTCCCGCTCCAGGCGGACCATCGCGCGCGAGAGGGTGGACTGGGGGACGTTCAGCTCCTGTGCGGCCCGGGTGACGTGCTCCGTGCGGGCCACCCCGGCGAAGTAGGCGAGGCGGGGCGCGAGCGACAGCGCCATGTCTTCTGTGTCACCGAACGGTGACAGTCGAGGCTGTGAGCTTCGCTGATGCGCCATGGGAACGATTATGGCCGTTCCATGCATTGGACGCATGAGCCGGACCGTCCGTACGGTCGAGGCATGTCTCCCGCCAGTACCGGGGCGTCCACCAGTGTGGGCGCCGTACCGTCCGTTCCCGTCCCCGACTCCTCCGGCTCCGACGTCACCGGCTCCGACTCCCGTATGACTCCGGGCGGCCCCGGCTACCGCCGGATGAGCCTCGCCCTCTTCCTCGCCGGAGTCGCGACCTTCGCCCTGCTGTACTCCACCCAGGCGCTGCTGCCGCTGATCTCCGGGGAGTTCGGGGTCGCGGCGAGCGAGGCGAGCTGGACGGTGGCGGCGGCGACCGGCGGACTGGCCCTGTTCGTGCTGCCGATGAGCGCGCTGTCGGAGCGGTTCGGCCGCCGTACGGTGATGACGGCCTCGCTGGCCGTCGCCGTCGCCGTCGGTCTGCTGGTGCCCTTCGCGCCGTCGATCGGCGCGCTGGTGGTGCTGCGGGGTGTGCAGGGCGCGGCGCTGGCCGGGCTGCCGGCCTCGGCCACGGCCTATCTGGCCGAGGAGGTCCGGCCGAAGGCGCTGGTCACCGCGATCGGTCTGTTCGTGGCGGGCAACAGCGTCGGTGGCATGAGCGGCCGGGTGATCACCGGCTGGGTCGCGCAGGAGTGGGGCTGGCGGGTCTCGGTCGGCGTCATCGGCGCCCTCGCGGTCGTGTGCGCGGTGGCGTTCCGGCTGCTGCTGCCCGCCCCGCGCCACTTCACGCCCGGCTCGCTGCGGCCCCGGGTCCTGCTCGGCACGGTCCGCGGCCACCTCGCCGACCCGCTGCTGCGCCGGCTGTACGCGATCGGCGCGCTGTTCATGACGGTGTTCGGCGGGGTCTACACGGTGATCGGCTACCGGCTGACGGCGGCGCCGTTCGGGCTGCCGCAGGGCATCGTGGGCTCGATCTTCCTGGTGTACCTGGTGGGCACGGTGTCCGCCTCGGCCGCGGGCCGGCTGGTGGGCCGGTTCGGCCGCCGGGGCGCGCTGTACCTGGCGGGCGGTACGACGGCGGCGGGGCTGCTGCTGTCCCTTGCCGCGTCGCTGCCGCTGGTCCTGCTGGGCCTGGTGCTGATCACGGCGGGCTTCTTCGCCGGGCACGCGGTGGCCTCCTCGGCGGTCGGCAAGACGGCCACGCACGGCCGCGCGCAGGCGTCGGCGCTGTACCAGTCGGCGTACTACATCGGCTCCAGCGTGGGCAGCACGGTCGGCGCGCTGGCCTTCCGCACGGGCGGCTGGGCGGGCACGGTCGGCGTCGGGCTGCTGGCGGTGGCGGGCGTGGTGGCGATCACCGTGCTCGGTTCCGTGGCGGCGCGGCGGTCGGTGGTGAACCCCGGGCGGACTTCCGTAGGGGCCGTGGCGCGCTGACGCCCGCGGGCACCGGGCGGTCCTCGCGCACCGGACGTTTTCCGACTCCGGCGGTCATTGTCGGTGGGCTGCGGTAGCTTCCGAGGTGCTGGGGCGCGACGGTGCGCCACTGGGATGGCCACAGGGGTGGGTGGACGATGGGCAACGGAACGGCGACGGCGGACCTCGATGTCGCACTGGAGAAGCACCGGACCGAACTGACCGGGTACTGCTACCGGATGCTCGGCTCCTCCTTCGAGGCCGAGGACGCGGTACAGGACACCCTGGTGCGGGCCTGGCGGAACCACGAGAAGTTCGAGGGCCGTTCCTCGCTCAGGTCGTGGCTGTACCGGATCGCGACGAACGTGTGCCTGGACATGCTGTCGGCGGGCAACAAGCGGGCCCGGCCGATGGACCTGTCCGAGGCCACCCCGCTCGCGCAGGCGGCGCTCAACCCGCGCCCGGACCACACCTGGCTGGAGCCGATGCCGGACGCGCGGGTGCTGCCGGCCGTGACGGACCCGGCGGAGGCGGCGGTCGCCAAGGAGTCGGTGCGGCTCGCCTTCATGGCGGCGCTCCAGCAACTGCCGCCCAAGCAGCGGGCGGTGCTGATCCTGCGCGAGGTGCTCGCGTGGAGGGCGAGCGAGGTGGCCGAGCTGCTGGAGACCTCGGTGGCGTCGGTGAACAGCGCGTTGCAGCGGGCCCGGGCCACGCTCGCGGAGCGGTCGGACGCGGGGTCCGAGGGGGCGGTGTCCGATCCGCTGGACGAGGAGCAGCGCAAGCTGCTGGAGCGGTACGTCAAGGCGTTCGAGGGCTACGACATGACGGCGCTGACGGCGCTGCTGCACGAGGACGCCATCATGACGATGCCGCCGTTCGACCTGTGGCTGCGCGGCACGGCCGACATCACCGGCTTCATGACCACCATCGGCGCCTCCTGCGCCGGCTCCCGGCTGGTGCCGGTCCAGGCCAACGGCCTGCCGGGGTTCGCGCACTACAAGCCGGACCCGGACAACGGCGGATTCACGCCGTGGGCGGTGCAGGTTCTGGAGATCTCAGCCGGCCGGATCACCGGTTTCCACTGCTTCCTCGACACCCAGCGGTGGTTCCCGCTCTTCGGCCTGCCCCTCCGTCTGGAAGCGGAGGCCGAGCAGGCCCAACAGGGCGACTAGCCCGGGGGAGGCGTCCCGCAGCCGTATCCGCCCGCCGGCCCGGCGGGCGGTCAGCTCCAGCCGGGCGAGCAGATCGACGGCCGCCAGCCCCGGCGGCCCGAGCCCGCCCACGTCGCACACGACCACCCCGCCCGCCCCGCCCGCGAGCGCTTCCCGCACGACGGCACACCACCCCGCCATCTCGTCAGGGCGCACGGGGCCGGTCAGCACGAGCACGGCGGGCGTCTTGGCATCCACGTGCGGATAGACCGCCCGGGCGGCCGGAACTCATCGCGGGCGGGCCCGCCGCGGCCCCGAATGCCGGACGGGACCGGCGCGAGGCGGCCGGTCCCGTTCACCCGATTGGGGAAACCGCAGGTCAGGCGATGCGTTCCAGGACCACCGGGGTGGGCTCGTAGGTGGTGCCCGGGGCCGCGATGTCGTAGGAGTCCGTCACGGCCTGGAGGGCGTACTCGAAGCGTTCGGGGGTGTCGGTGTGGAGGGTGAGGAGGGGCTGGCCCTCGGTCACCCGGTCGCCCGGCTTGGCGTGGAGCTCGACGCCCGCCGCCGCCTGCACCGGGTCCTCCTTGCGGGCGCGGCCGGCGCCCAGGCGCCAGGCGGCGATGCCGATGTCGTAGGCGTCGAGGCGGGTCAGGACACCGGTGGCGGGGGCCGTCACCACGTGCTGTTCCCGCGACGTGGGCAGCGGGGCGTCCGGGTCGCCGCCCTGGGCCGCGATCATCCGGCGCCAGACGTCCATCGCGGAGCCGTCGGCCAGTGCCTTCGCCGGGTCGGCGTCCTTCAGGCCGGCGGCGTCCAGCATCTCGCGGGCCAGCGCGAGCGTCAGTTCCACGACGTCCGCCGGGCCGCCGCCCGCCAGGACCTCCACGGACTCGCGCACCTCCAGCGCGTTGCCCGCCGTCAGGCCCAGCGGGGTGGACATGTCCGTGAGCAGCGCGACCGTCTTCACCCCGTGGTCGGTGCCGAGGCCGACCATCGTGGACGCCAGTTCGCGGGCGTCCTCGATCGTCTTCATGAAGGCGCCCGAGCCCACCTTGACGTCCAGCACCAGCGAACCGGTGCCCTCGGCGATCTTCTTGGACATGATCGAGGAGGCGATCAGCGGGATGGCCTCGACCGTGCCGGTCACGTCCCGCAGCGCGTAGAGCTTCTTGTCGGCGGGGGCCAGGCCGTCGCCCGCCGCGCAGATCACCGCGCCGGTGGTGTCGAGGACGTTCAGCATCTCCTCGTTGGACAGCAGGGCGCGCCAGCCGGGGATGGACTCCAGCTTGTCGAGGGTGCCGCCGGTGTGGCCGAGGCCCCGGCCGGAGAGCTGGGGCACGGCCGCCCCGCAGGCCGCGACGAGCGGGGCCAGCGGCAGCGTGATCTTGTCGCCGACACCGCCCGTGGAGTGCTTGTCGGCCGTCGGGCGGGAGAGCGAGGAGAAGTCCATGCGCTCGCCGGAGGCGATCATGGCGGCCGTCCAGCGGGCGATCTCGCGGCGGTTCATGCCGTTGAGCAGGATCGCCATGGCGAGCGCGGACATCTGCTCGTCGGCGACCTCGCCGCGGGTGTACGCGTCGATGACCCAGTCGATCTGCTGGTCGGTCAGCTCGCCGCGGTCCCGCTTGGTGCGGATGACGGAGATGGCGTCCATGGCCATGGCTGGGGCTTCCTTCCGGGAGGTGCGAAGTGCGCGGCCCCCCTGCGGACGGTGCAGGGGGGCCGTACGGCGTTACTGGGTGAGATGGTCCGGGCCGAAGGCCTGGGGCAGCATCTCGGCGAGCGTCAGGACGCCCGCAGGGGTGTCCAGCAGCAGGTCCGGGCCGCCGAACTCGTACAGCAGCTGGCGGCAGCGGCCGCACGGGACCAGCAGGGCCCCGGCGCCGTCGACGCAGGTGAAGTGGGTCAGCCGGCCGCCGCCGGTGCGCTGGAGCTCGGAGACCAGGCCGCACTCGGCGCACAGGCCGAGGCCGTAGGAGGCGTTCTCCACGTTGCAGCCGGTGACCGTGCGGCCGTCGTCGACCAGGGCCGCGACCCCGACCGGGTAGCCCGAGTAGGGGGCGTAGGCGTGGGACATGGCCTCCCGCGCCCGGGCGCGCAGCGGCTCCCAGTCGAAGGCCTCGTCGTGCCGGGTCATTTGCCCTGGCCCTTCCGGTAGCGCATGCCGTCCGCCTTGGGCATCCGCAGCCGCTGCGCGGACAGCGAGAGCACGAGCAGCGTGACGACGTACGGGGTGGCGCCCACGAAGTCGCTCGGGACCTCGTCGGTGAGCAGGTACCAGACCAGCACCAGCGCGGCCATGACGGCACTGACCACGCCCTGGACCACGGCCTTCTTGTACAGCTTCCAGCCGGCCAGCAGCGCGAGCAGGACCACCAGGAGCAGCAGCAGCGCGTGCACGGTGACGCCGCCGTTGCGCAGCTGGAGGGCGTCGGAGTAGCCGAACAGACCCGCGCCCATGGCCAGCCCGCCGGGCCGCCAGTTGCCGAAGATCATGGCGGCGAGACCGATGTAGCCGCGGCCCGCGGTCTGGCCCTCCAGGTAGGTGTGCGAGGTGACCAGCGCGAGGAACGCGCCGCCGAGGCCGGCCAGACCGCCGGAGACGGCGACGGCCGCGTACTTGTACTGGTAGACGTTGACGCCGAGGGACTCCGCGGCGACCGGGTTCTCGCCGCAGGAGCGCAGCCGCAGCCCGAACGGGGTGCGCCACAGCAGCCACCAGCTGCCGGCGAACAGCAGCACGGCCACGATCGTGATCACGGACAGGTTGGTGACCAGCCCGCCGACGATGCCGGCGAGGTCGGAGACCAGGAACCAGTGGTGCTTCTCGATGGAGGCGAGGCCGTCGGACAGGCCGGGGACGGTGATGTCGGGCAGCGAGTCCGCGGGCGGGGACTGCTTGGGGTTGCCGCCCTCCTGCGCCGCCGTGCCGTCGGCGAAGAACAGCTTGGCGAGGTACTGGGTGGCACCGAGCGCGAGCAGGTTGACGGCGACGCCGGAGACGATGTGGTCGACGCCGAAGGTGATGGTGGCGACGGCGTGCACCAGGCCGCCGAGGACGCCGAAGCCGATGCCGCACAGCAGGCCGAGCCAGGGGCTGGACTGCCAGCCGACCCAGCCGGCGCCGAAGGTGCCGAGGATCATCATGCCTTCGAGGCCGATGTTGACCACGCCGGCCCGCTCGGACCACAGGCCGGCGAGTCCGGCGAGGCCGATCGGCACGGCGAGGCCGAGGGCGGCGGCGACCTGGCCGGAGGAGTCCAGCTGGTTGGAGTCGGTGATCATCCGGACGGCCGCGAGGAGCAGCAGGGCACCGGCGACGATCATGAGGATCTGGCCGGTGGAGCGGCCCGACCGCTGGGGCGCGCCGGGTGCCTTGGGCGCCGCGGGCGGCGGCGTGTCGGTCATCGTGGCAGTCATCACGCCACCTCCTGCTTCTTCGTCGGGGCGGCGGCCTGGGCGGCGAGCTCCGCGCCGACCCGCTGCTGCTGGCGCTTGAGGCCGTAGCGCCGGACGACCTCGTAGGCGATCACGACGCACAGGACGATGACGCCCTGGATCACGCCGAGGATCTCCTTGTCGTAGCCCTGGAACTCCAGGTGGTTGGTGGTGCGCTCCAGGAAGCCCCAGAGCAGGGCGCCGAGCGCGATGCCGATCGGGTTGTTGCGGCCGAGCAGCGCGATGGCGATGCCGGTGAAGCCGATCCCGGTGGGGAAGCTGTTGTCGTACTGGTGGCTCTCGTTCAGCAGCGTGGGCATGCCGATCAGACCGGCCACCGCACCCGAGATGATCATGCTGGTGGCGACCATCTTCTTCACCGACACACCGCTCGCGGCGGCGGCGCTCTCGGACTGGCCGACGGTGCGCAGGTCGAAGCCGAACCGGGTGCGGCCGAGCACGAACCAGTAGGCGAGGCCGACGATCACGGCGACGACGATGAAGCCGTCCAGCACACCGGCCGGGCCGGTGTCGAAGCTGAAGAAGAAGGAGGACGACGGCAGCGGCTTGGTGGAGACCAGGGTGCCGCCCTGCTGGAGTTCGCCGAGCCGCCCGGGCTGGAGCAGATAGCCGATGACGGCGGTGGCGATGGAGTTCAGCATGATGGTCGCGATGACCTCGCTGACGCCCCGGGTCACCTTCAGCACACCGGCGATGGCCGCCCACAGGGCACCGGTCGCCATGGCGCAGATCATGATCAGCGGGATGGCGAGCCAGCCGGGCACGGTCAGCGCGCCGCCGAGGACGGCGGCGATGAACGCGGCGAGCCGGTACTGGCCGTCGACACCGATGTTGAACAGGTTCATCCGGAAGCCGACGGCGACCGCGATACCGGCGAGGTAGTACGTGGTGGCCTTGTTCAGGATGTAGACCTGGCTGTCGCTGGCGAAGCCGTAGCTCATCATGTCGCTGAACGCGGCGCCGGGGTTCTTGCCGGTCGCGAGGATCACCAGGGCGGTGACGACGAGCGCGGCGACGACCGCCAGCAGCGGCGCGGCGATGCCGAGGGCCAGCCGCTCCTTGTCGATGCGTGAGGTCAGCTTGTTCATCGCTCGTCGTCCTCTGTGTGCTCCAGGTGGCCGGTGGCCGCACCCGTCATGGCGGAGCCCAGCTCTTCGGGGGTGATGGTGGCGGGGTCGGCGTCGGCGACCAGTCGGCCCCGGTACATCACCCGCAGGGTGTCGGACAGGCCGATCAGCTCGTCCAGGTCGGCGGAGATCAGCAGTACGGCCAGGCCCTCGCGGCGGGCCTCGCGGATGTAGTCCCAGATGGCCGCCTGGGCGCCGACGTCCACACCGCGGGTGGGGTGGGCGGCGATCAGCAGCTTGGGGTTGTGGCTCATCTCGCGGCCGACGATCAGCTTCTGCTGGTTGCCGCCGGACAGCGAGGCCGCGGTCACGTCGATGCCGGGGGTGCGGACGTCGTACGACTTCACGATCCGCTCGGTGTCGGCGCGGGCCGCCTTGATGTCGAGCAGCGCGCCGCGCGAGTTGGGCTTCTCGCTGACGTGGCCGAGGATGCGGTTCTCCCACAGCGGCGCTTCCAGCAGCAGGCCGTGGCGGTGGCGGTCCTCGGGGATGTAGCCGATGCCGGCCAGGCGGCGGTCGCGGGTGGCGGCGTGGGAGATGTCGGCGCCGTCGAGCGTGATGACGCCGGCGTCGGGCTGCCGCATGCCCATGATCGCCTCGACCAGCTCGGACTGGCCGTTGCCCTCCACACCGGCGATGCCGAGGACCTCGCCCTTGTGGATGGTGAAGGAGATCTCGTCGAGGATGATCCGCTCGATGCCGTCGAGGCCGGTCTGCGTCAGGTGGACGCCGTCCAGCGTGAGCATCGGGACGTCCGTGACGGTGGACTCCTCGGTGTCCGGGCTGGGCAGCTCGCTGCCGACCATCAGCTCGGCCAGCTGCTTGGGCGTGGTGGTGCGCGGGTCGGCGGTGCCGACGGTGGTGCCGCGCCGGATGACGGTGATCTCGTCGGCGACCGACAGCACCTCGCCCAGCTTGTGGGAGATGAAGATGACGGTGAGGCCCTCGGCCTTCAGCTCGCGCAGGTTGTCGAAGAGCGCGTCGACCTCCTGCGGCACGAGCACGGCGGTCGGCTCGTCGAGGATGAGGGTGCGGGCGCCGCGGTAGAGGACCTTGAGGATCTCCACGCGCTGGCGGTCGGCGACACCGAGCTCCTCCACGAGGACGTCGGGCCGGACGTTCAGGCTGTACGCGTCCGAGATCTCCTTGATCCTGGCGCGGGCGCGGCCCCCGATGCCGTACAGCTTCTCCGCGCCGAGGACGACGTTCTCCAGCACGGTGAGGTTGTCGGCGAGCATGAAGTGCTGGTGCACCATGCCGATGCCGCGGGCGATGGCGTCGCCGGGGTTGTGCAGGACGACCTGCTCGCCGTTGACCGTGATGGTGCCCTCGTCCGGCTGCTGCATGCCGTAGAGGATCTTCATCAGGGTGGACTTGCCGGCACCGTTCTCACCGCACAGGGCGTGGACGGTGCCCGTGCGTACGGTGATGTCGATGTCGCGGTTGGCGACGACGCCGGGGAAACGCTTGGTGATGCCGCGCAGTTCGACGGCAGCGGGCGGGCTGGACGCGTTGATGGCGCACTCTCCTCGGGGAAAGAGGCTGCGGGGAGGGGGCAGGCGTCGGCGACGCTAGCGCGGCAACTCCGCGCTACACGCGTAGAGTTGACACATTGTTATGGCTCGGCGGGGGGCTGGGGAGGCCCCCGCGCCGAGCCGGGGTCCGAGCGGACCCATCAGGTCACGGGGTGGTCTTGACCTTGATGGAGCCGTCGACGATCTTCTTCTTCGCCGCGTCCAGCTTGGCCTGGATGTCGTCGATGAAGCCACCGCTCGGGGAGAGCTTCACGCCGTCCTGGGCGAGCGCGTAGGTGTGGGTGCCGCTCAGCGGCTTGCCGTCGTGGACCGACTTGACGAAGTCGTACACGCCGAGGTCGACGTTCTTGACCATCGAGGTCAGGATCGAGTTCTTGTACTTGGCCAGGCCCGGGACGTTGTACTGGTCCGAGTCCACGCCGATCGCCCAGGCGCCCTTCTTGCCGGCGACGGCCTCGATGGCGCCGTTGCCGGAGGAGCCGGCCGCCGTGTAGACGACGTCGGCGCCGTTGTCCAGCATGCCCTGCGCGGCCTCCTTGCCCTTGTCGGGGCTGGCGAAGCCGGAGGTGTCCGAGCCGTGCGACAGGTACTGGGTGTCGATCTTGATCTTCGGGTCGGTGTCCTTGACGCCCTGGACGTAACCCGCCTCGAACTTCTTGATCAGCGGGACGTCGACACCGCCGATGAAGCCCACGTGCTTCGACTTGCTCTTCAGCGCGGCGGCGACACCGGCCAGGTAGGAGCCCTGCTCCTCGGTGAAGGTGATGCTGTCGACGTTGGTGCCGTTCACGACCGAGTCGACGATGCCGAAGCTGGTCTTCGGGTACCGCGCGGCGACCTTGGTCATGGAGGCGGCGTAGGCGTAGCCGATGCCGACGATCGGGTTGTAGCCGGCCTCCGCCAGGTCCGACAGGCGCTGCTCGCGGTCGGCCTCGGTGTCCGAGGTCTTGGCGGTCAGCTCCTTGATGTCACCGCCGAACTCCGTCTTCGCCTTGTCGGCACCGCGCGCGGCGGAGTCGTTGAAGGAGCGGTCGCCACGGCCGCCGACGTCGAAGGCGAGGCCGACCTTGACCCCCTTGCCGCCGCCGGAGGACGGGGAGGACTCCTTCTCGGAGGAGGTGCTGCCACAGGCAGTGGCAGTCACGGCGAGAGCTGCGGACGCGATACACGCAGCAGAAAGCTTGGCTACCCGGCGCACGGGAAGGCTCCTTCACCTGACCTGAGCGCCATGTCGGCGCTTGATGGGAGCACCTTGCCGGTGCTCCGGCCGAGTCGCCCCTTCGGCGTCGGCTTCGCGGCATCGTAACGCGCGTAGATGTCGCAAAAAACCCTCTCGCGAAGCCGTTATCGATTCGAGGCAAACACCGTCTGAACTCGGGGTCCGGGTTGTATACGCGTCGTGTCGCCGTCCGTGCGCGAATGGCTTGCGTCCGTGTTGCGCCGCGGGGAGGAGCGGCCCTCGGGGGGCCGTCCGGCCGCTTCGGCTCCGGCCCCCGGCCACCCCGCCGGCCCCCGCCCGGCAACGGTCCGTCGGGGGCCCGTCGGGTCACCTCTCCGCCGTGGCCGCGTCCAGGAAGGCGGCGGCGGTGAACATCTCCACGCCCACCGTGATCGCGTGCTCGTCGGCGTCGAAGTCACCCTGGTGCAGGTCGCGGACCCGGTGCTCGCCGGGCCGCTGCACGCCGAGCCGGGCCAGCGCGCCCGGCACGTGCTCGAGGTACCAGGAGAAGTCCTCGCCGCCGAGGCTCTGCTGGGTGGTCTCCACCGACTTCGTGCCGCGCCGGGCGACCATGGCCCGGTGCAGCAGCTCGGTGGACTGCCGGTCGTTGACGACCGGCGGCACCCCGCGCACATAGGTGATCTCGGACTTGGCCCGGTGCAGGGTGGCGACCTCGTCGATGGCCGCGTGCACGATGTCGGGGGCCTGCCGCCAGGTCTCCAGGTCCAGACAGCGCACGGTCCCGGACAGCTCCGCGTGCTGCGGGACCACGTTCGGCGCGTGCCCCGACTCGATCCGGCCCCAGGTGAGGGCGAGCCCGACGCGGGTGTCGACCCGGCGGGCGATCAGCGCGGGCACGTCGACGGCGACCCGGGCGGCGGCGGTGACCAGGTCGGTGGTCAGGTGCGGGCGGGCGGTGTGCCCGCCGGGGCCGTCGAGCGCGACCTCCAGGCAGTCGCAGGCGCTGGTGATCGCCCCGTGCCGCAGCCCGATCTTCCCGGCCTCCACCCTCGGGTCGCAGTGCACGGCGAGGATCCGGCCGACGTCGGTCAGCACACCGTCGTCGATGGAGGACAGCGCGCCACCGGGCAGCACCTCCTCGGCGGGCTGGAAGACCAGCCGTACCGGACGCGGCAGCAGGCCCTTGGCGTGCAGGTCGGCGAGGACCAGCCCGGCGCCGAGGACGACGGTGGTGTGCACGTCGTGACCGCAGGCGTGCGCCCGGTCGGGCACGGTCGAGCGGTACGGGCAGCCGTCCTTGGTGTCCGGGATGGGCAGCGCGTCGATGTCGGCGCGCAGCGCGAGCAGCGGCTCCTTCGGCCGCTCCCCCTCCGCGAGCCCGATGTCACAGACGAGTCCGGTCCCGGACGCGAGCACCCGGGGCCTGAGCCCGGCCAGCTCCAGCCGTTCCTTGATCGCGGCGGTCGTGCGGAACTCCTGGTTGCCCAGCTCTGGGTGCATGTGCAAATCGCGCCGGAAGGCGACGAGTTCGGCGTGCAGGGACTCGCTCAGCACGCCGGGGAGCACATCCCCCGAAAGGCCGGACCCGGACTCTTGGGACATCAATTGCTTCACCCTCTGAAGGGTAGAACGCCCACTGATCAACTGCCCCCGGAACAACGAAAGTTCAGCCCGTTAGGGGACGAAAATCTGACCGGCGGGCGCATGGCTTCGGACTGTGACGGGTAGAACCCTTGTTTTCCTCCTCCACCACGGATACCACGCATCACCGCGATCACGCGCGCCGTATCCAAGAACCGGACGGCTAGAAGTGCTCGACCTTCTGGCCGTCGGGGACCTGGTAGCAGCCGGAGACCAGCATCAGGCTGAGCTTGGGCGGGTTCCTCTTCCTCATCTGGGTGATGTGGACACCGGCCTTCTGCCCGTCGTTGTCGGCGATCAGGGTGAGGTTCTCGTTGGCGCTGCTGTCGGGGCCGTACTCGACGATCTTCCAGCCCTGCTTGGGCAGCCCCTCCCTGAGGTTCCGCATGGCGACGTCGAGGTCGTCCGCCGACGCGGGATAGAAGCTCCACTTGTGGAAGATCCGGAAGTATGTCTCCCGGTCCTTGTCCCCGCAGTCCTGGACGCCGGGGCCGCCCTCGGAGGCCCGCCCCCTGACGCCGATCAGGTCGTGGATGCCGCTGGAAACACCCTCCACCGCGTCTGCGGCCTCGCTCGACGTGCTCCTTCCGGCGGAGGGGATGCCGGAACCGCTGCCAGTCGTGTCGCATCCGGTGAGGGTGACGAGCACAAGGGGTACGGCGGCCGCGAGGACGCCCGGCTTGATCTTCACGTCAGGAAGTCTCTCCTGGTTCCCGGTGACCGCCGTGGTGAAGGGGCCGACCGGGAAGGCCCGGCCGGCACGGCTTCGTCAGCCCGTCGGGGTGGTGCCGTCGGGCTTGCTCCGGAAGCAGTCGGACACCACCGTGACCTCGATCATGGACGAGCGCTTGCTGTCGGCGGGCTCCCGCCACAGGCGGAGGTCGGCGGACAGACGGCCGTCGGACGAGTTGGCCACGATCTGCGGAAGCTTCGCCCGGCTCTTGTCGGGGCCGTCCTTGACGATCTTCCATCCCTTGGCGGGCAGCTGCGCACGCACACGGTCCATGGCCTTTTCGGGATCGTCGCCCGGCACACCGTAGACGCTCCACGGGTGCCGCATGCGGTGCACCTCGTCCTCCTCCGGATACGACGTGCAGGAGGTGGCCACGGCACCCGACTGGGTGACCTCGCCCTTCACCGCCAGGATGTCGAGGATATCGCTGGATGCCCGCTCGACACTCTGCTTGACGGCTTGCTCGTCGCGGACGTCAGCCTTCTTCCCGACCTTCTCGTCGCTCACCTGAGAGCAGCCTCCCAAGAGGATGGCGGCCAGAGCCGCGCTTACAGCAGTCACACACTTCTTAGTCAAGAGTCACCTTGTCGTACTGGCCTGCCATCACGAGGGCCTGGTTGCGCAGATTCGTCGAATCCCCGGCCCGCACTTGGCCGCCCAGTCGTCCGACATCGCCTCCGGGAACAGGCCGCCCCCCTTCTCGAAGGGCTTCGCCTGCAGTGGCGGGTCGTAGTCGCACCAGGTGATGGTGGAGACGGGCTGGCCGTCGGCCTCGTCGGTGGCCACCCGACGGGTGGAGGTCATCCGGTTGATGTCGCCCCTCGATCTTGCCGAGGTTCGCGGTCGTACCCGGTACGTAGACGGCCTGGTGCCGGGCCGTGTCCGGGTTGCCGTTGACGACGATCGCCCGGCCGTTGCCCTCCGCGTCGAATCCCAGCGGGTACGCCTCCGGCAGTCCCTTGTGATCCTGTCGGCGGCCGTGCCGGTCGAGTCGAAGCGCTCCTGGCTCGCGTTGCCCTTGGGACTGCCGTCTTCGAGTGGAAGCGGCAGGAAGTCCAGGTGCTTCCTGCCCGCCTCGTTCGTGCCGTCACACGGATGCAGCCGTCGGGGCGGATACCGCGACCCGGAGGGTGCCGTCAGCCGAAGGGGCCAGCCGGGCCACGGTCCCGTCGTCGGCGTTGTGCGCCGCGAGCGAGGGAACGCCGTTCGCCATCGGGACGTGCCGTACCGTCCAGCCGGCACTCACGAAGTAGGCATGGGCCCGCTGCATCGCCTGGGCCATGACTTCCTCCGCGAGCGGCCGCGTCGACCAGGCGTGGTGGGCGTAGGTGACCTCGGCGTCCTGGTAGGTGCTCAGCCCCTCCCCTTCCCTGGCGGGGGCGTGCGGCACCTGAAGCGCGTCGTAGATACGGCTGGAGTGGTCCAGGGCCCGATGCTCGGCCTGGTCGTCGGGTGTGGTCCTACGGAGTGCGGCGGGGTCGGCCGTGGCGGTGGCTTCACTGGATGGGAAGCAGGGGGAGGTGACGCCGAGGGAAGCAACACCCGTGCCCTTCTTCCTGTCCAGGACACCGGTAATGGCGTCCATCCAGAAGTCGTCGGGTCCGGTTCGCATACTCACGGTGGGGTACGGGTCGGACCAGTCGGCATCCGACGACTGGAACGTGTAGCCCCGCTTCACCCAGGCGTCCCGCGCTTGCCGGACCAGGCTCCGGGCCTCGGTGTCCGGCACTCCCGTCAACCGATACGTGAGACTCAGTTGCACCCGCTCGCCGGAGCCGTGCTCGTCCGCGACGCAGGCACCAATCGGCTCGGGCCCGACCCGCTTGAGGACGGGCTTCGGCGACATGCCGTCCACCGCCTGGTGGATGATCTCCTCCGCGCGCTCCATCGCTTGCTGCTCGTCCATCGCAACCTGCTTCGATGAGGGGCCGTCCGTCCCGGTCCCGTCCTGACTCGATCCGCATGCCGCAACCGTGATCGTCGTGATCAGCGCTGCGACACCGCATAGCGCTCTGCGCAGTCTCACGGTTTCCCTCCGGTCGCGATCTTCGCCATGTTGGTCAGGGAGTCTCCCTCCCAGTACTGCGAGTGAGCCGGCACCTGGAAGTCCCAGGTGACCGAGTCGCCGTCAGCGACGTGGAACCTCTGACCGCCAAATTCATCGGATATCGGATCATTTCCATACATGATGGAGTGATCATTGAAGAGGCGGTAGTACGCCATCGGATTCAACGGTGCGAGCGTACCGGCCGGCGGCGGAGCGAGGTTCACGATGTCGTTCTTGGCGGTGGCCGCCCAGACGTGGTCGGCGCCGATGTTGAGGTCCTTGGCGTGATCCACGCCCGCGCCGGGGCTGCCCACCAGGATCGCGTTGTCCACCGGCAGGTCGGGATGGTCACGCATGGTCTCACCCGCCACGAGGGAACCGTAACTGTGGCCGAGCAGAGTGGAGTTCACGGATCCCTGGTGGGCGGTGTCGATGCCGTGCAGAAAGTTGCTCAGGGGCTCGCGGGCGGCGTCGGCGTACTTCGCGTCGGTCGCGTCGCCGAAGAGGCTCTGGGGGGCGTCGTAGCCGAGCCACATGATCGATGCCGTCGACTGGCCGGAGCCCGTCCTCTCCGCTTTCGCCTGAAGCAGTTCGGCTCTCCGGATGTCTCCGTCGAGACCGCTCAGCTTGGCGCCGGTCCCCGGCACATAGGTGACCACGTTGTCGGCGGTGTCGGGGTTGCCGATCGACACGATGGCGTGGCCGCGGTTCTGGGTGTCGAAGCCGAGTAGATAAGGACGAGCACCCTCGTCAGTGACGTTGTCGAAGCGCTTCTGGATCGCGTCCATGCCGTCGAGCGAGCTGTGCGCCCCCTTGCGTGCCTCCTCCCACTTCTTCCACTCCCGGCTCTCGACCATCGGCGCCCACTTCACCTCCCGCCCGGTGATCGGGCTGATGTAGGGCTCGTACCGCTTGGGCTCGGGATGCTTCTTCAACCAGGCCGCATAGTCGAGTTGGGCTTGCGCACGCGCCTCGCCGAAGACAGTGCGGTTGGCCTGGTCCCGTACGGCTGCGGGGAGGCCGTCCATGGCGCCCACAGAGTCGGGGTGCATCGAGATGTAGGCCGACTTCTGGTCGTCGTCGAGGCTCTTCCACCAGGCCGCGTTGTCCTTGGGGCTGCCGTCCTTGGGCGGGTGTGGCAGGGAGTCCAGGTACTTCTTGCCGGCCTCACCCACCCCGTCCTGGTCGGACTTGACGTCGGACCAGTCCCGGTCGGACACCACCAGGTCGTCGTCGGCCTTCAGCGCGCGCAGCTTCGGCGCCCACTTGGCGTCCGCGTCCGTGGCCTCCTTCAGCGCGTCACCGATCCGGTTCGCGAAGCCGATGGCCTTGCCGAAGTTCGGATTGGGGTGCATGTTGGCCGCCGTGCGCTCCAGCGACGCCGATGTCGGATCCGTCGGACTGGTGCTCATCTCCACCGTGCCGCCCTCCGGCACCTTGCCGTCGACCTCCTTGCCTCCCGCCGGGAACGAGACGGAGCCGTCGGCGCCGACCGCGCAGCCGGCCGCCTTGGCGTCCTCGATGGCCGCCTCCAGCTTCCGCTTGGCGGCGGCCATGTCGTACGCGAACCCGTTCAGCGCCGTGCTGGCCAGCGCGCACTCGGTCTGGATGTAGTGCAGGTTCTTGCCCAGTTCCTTCAGCTCACGCAAGGCCGCATCGGCCGCGTCACCCTTGAGCTGGTTGCGGATACCCGCCGATATCTGGTTCTCGACCGTGTCCTTGGCGGTGCTCGCCATGTCACTCGTGGCTCGGTACCCGTCGGCCGCCTCCTCGTACTCCGAGGGCTTCAGGGCCTTCAGCGTCGCGATGTCCATGAACCCCGTCACCGGCCCTTCGGCTGGCCGCCGACGGTCTCGGTGTCGTGGTACTCGCCCTGGATCTTGTCCAGCTCCGCCTTCACATCGGCATCCGACATCGCCAGGTCGTGCCCGGACTTCTCCATCAGCCCGCCCAGCTCGCCGCAGCGGGCCTTGACTTCACCGACGTACTTCTTCCAGGACTCGTACAACTCCTGCTGCGCCGCCGCCGACTGCACACCGGAGCTGTTTCCCAGCCCCGCCTGCCCCTCGTCCAGCTTCCCCAGGGCCTTGCCGATGCCGTCCAGGAGGCCCTTGGTGTCCTCGCCCGCCTTCGTCCAGGCCTTCTTGTCCGACTTCAGGTCGCCGACCCCGCCACCGCCCGGCTCCGACGGAACGTGGTTCAGCCGCATCCCCGTGGAGCCGCGGGCCGCGGCATCCGCCTTCAGTCGCTCCCACTCGTCCCACGCCATGCGTGACGTTCTCCCCGTTTCCCCGTCTCCCCGATTTCGGCGGCCCTCCGCCGTCTCGTGCTGGTCCCGTGCACGATGTGAAGGACGCTACCGAGAGGTGATGGCGGGGTGCCTGAGTATCCGTACTCATCCCTGCGGCGGCGACTGCGGCGCGGGCCCGGCCGGTGTGGCACCCCCCGGCTCCTCCTCCCGGACGGAGCCGAGCGCGACCGGGCCATCCACGGCTCCGAAACCCCGGCCAGGGCGTTCCCACGTCCCCGGCCGGGGCCTTCACCTCCTTCGCCGAAGCCCCGGAGGGGCCCGCCGTCCGTGGTTCCGGCTAGGCGAGGCTCACCGCCGCCAGCCGGTGCACGTCCCGGGCCGTTCCGGTCACCCCGGACAGGAAGCCCTGGGCGCGCGGGGAGGCGGTGTCCGTGAGCCAGGCCGGGTCGATGTCGCACACCGCCACGCGCACCCCCGTGCCGGCCAGGGCCAGCGGGAGGGTGTGGACGACCGTGGAGGGGAAGCTGAGGATCGTCCGGCCGACGGGTCCGCGCCGGGCGACGAGCTCCAGCGGGAGTTCCGGGCGCACTATCTCCAGGCCCGTCTCGGCGGCCAGCCGGCGCAGCTTGTCGGGGTGCTCGCGGCGGTGGGCGAAGTAACGGGTGGCCCCGTGCGCCTTGGCCAGGGTGCGCACGGCCTCCAGATAGCGCTCGCCGTCCACCACGCCGGTCTCCACCAGCGAGGTGCCGACCATGTCGGCGCCCGCCGTGACGGTGGGCGGGCCGAAGCGGGCCCGGGTCCAGGCGAAGTCGTTGGCGGTGACGGTGACGCCGTCCGGGATGTCGGACACCGGCATGGAGGAGAACACCTCGACGCGCCGCCGGGCGCTCGGGGTGAGGCGGCGCCGGGCGGAGGAGGAGACCGGCGCGAAGATGAGGTCGCGGGCGCCGGGCCGGCCGCCCTTGCGGTGCCAGCGGACCAGGCGTTCGCCGCGGGCCAGCTGGGCGACGAACTCCATGGTCGCGGTGCCGTCGTCGACCACGACCAGGACCTTGGCCCGGGTGATCGTCAGCAGCAGTTGGACGTAGCGGGAGAACGGGTCCCCCATGACGATGCGGCCGGCCCGGCGCAGCATGCCCGCCAGCCCGCCGATGGTCTGGAAGGGCGCGGACGCACCGCCCCGCGCCTCCTCCCAGCGCACCCGGTGCCCCTCCTCCTCGATGCGCTCGCTCTCCGCGCCGACCCGAACCGCAACGGTCGTGCG